>REBZ01000190.1 GCA_007692495.1 Alkalicoccus sp. | reverse complement strand
AACATCTGCTCTTCATTAAAGGCAGCTTCTTTTCCTGTGACAGCCGCAGAGAACGATTTCGCAGGATGGGGCGGCAATTCATGCAGCTGCCCTGAGAGAGAAGCCATGGAATCAGTGGAGCCCGTCCCCTCCGGAAATATAACTTCTAGTACGCTGATTCATAATGTTCTTTTACCTTATCACGCAGTGCGCGCTTTAAAAATTTACCAACTGATGTTTTCGGTATTTCCTCCATAAAGATTACATCATCCGGCAGCCACCATTTGGCAAATTGAGGTTTCAAAAACTCGATCAATTCTTTTTTAGTTATATTTTCCCCCTTATCTTTCAGGACAACACAAGCGACAGGACGTTCCTGCCATTCAGCATCTGGAACTGCTACAACAGAAGCTTCAAACACTTTCTCGTGGGACATGAGCGCATTTTCTAAATCAACAGAAGAGATCCATTCTCCTCCGCTCTTAATTAAATCCTTTGTTCGATCCACTATTTTAATAGCTCCTTCTTCATCGACCGTACAAACATCTCCTGTATGCAGCCATCCATCAACAAACGTTTTCTCACCCCGATCATCTTTGAAATAATCATCGGCAATCCACGGCCCTTTTAATAATAACTCTCCCATATCTTCATCATTCCATCTTACTTCACCATCTCCTCCGGCCACCTTCATCTCCAGGCCCGGCACTAACATACCCTGCTTTGCACGAATGTTGAAACGATCATCTTCAGGAAGATCCTCCTGATAACTTTTCAGACGGGATACAGTCGCCAGTGGGCTTGTTTCTGTCATCCCGTATGCATGTAAAAACGGAACGTTATACTTCTTTTCAAACGCCTTGATCATGCTGAGTGGTGCCGCCGATCCACCGCAGACTACTGCCCGCAGACTATCCGTTCGATAACTATTCTCTTCAAATTCCTTAAGCAGCCCTAACCAAATTGTTGGAACACCCGCTGTCATCGTTACTTTTTCATCCTGAATCAGCTCTGCTAAAATTTTTGGTGTGAACCGGGGGCCGGGCATGACCTGGTTTGCTCCTAACCAAGCCGCAGCATATGGCATACCCCAGGCATTTACATGAAACATTGGAACAACAGGCATTACCGTATCCGATTCTGAAGCACCAACGGTATCTGTAAATGCTAATCCCATACTGTGAAGAACAGTGGAGCGGTGGGTATAAATAACACCTTTAGGATTTCCAGTTGTCGCCGAGGTAAAACACAGGCCTGCTTCTTCTGTTTCATCGATGTCCTTAGGGTATTCAAATGCCTTATCTCCTGTTCGAATCCATTCTTCATATGAATATACATTTTCTACTTTTGTTGATGGTAATTCATGATCTGTCATGACGATGTACGCTTTTACTGTCCTGAGCTTATCGTGAACCGCTTCAATCAATGGAAAAACATCTTCATCCACAAAAATTAATTCATCTTCCGCATGATTAATAATGTAAATAATATGCTCTGGTGACAAACGGATATTGATCGTATGAAGCACAGAACCAATACTCGGAATGGCAAAGTAAAGCTCTAAATGACGATGATGATTCCACGCTAACGTCCCAACTTTGTCACCTTTTTCAATACCAAATTCCTTGAGCCGGCTCGCTAACTGACGGGTTCGTTGACCGATCTCTGCATATGTGAAGCGCTGAATGCCTGTGGAGGTTCTTGAAATAACCTCTTTTTTCGGAAAGAAACGTTCGGCTCTCTCAATCATGGATGATATAAGTAAATTACCTTTCATCATATGAATCTACCACCTTCAAAAGGGATTTGTATATCAACGAGAGAATTTCATAGTACAAACCAAAATCGGAAAATATGAATGATGGATAAGGCTTCCGCTGCAGACGGAGGTTTTGCCGAAGGCTCGTCTTCAGCTGACTTATGAAATTGATTCAAACGGATAACAAATGCGTCTACCTTCAAGCCGGACATGCATTAAAAACTTACGGAATTAAAATGAGTTTTCCCGACGTTTTTCTATTTTGCATCAGCATTTGTACTTCGGCCGCTTCTTCTAAAGGATACCTCCCACCAATCGTTAATTTCAGCTCACCTTTTTGTGTATACGAAAGCAGCTCTTGTAAGCCCGCAGCAAAAAGATCCGGCTTTTTCATGATCTGTGGCAGGAAAAACCCGATAACAGATTGGTTTTTCTCCATTAGAACTGACGGGAAAAGCTTCGGCTGCTCTCCACTTGCTACACCGTAAATCACGAGACGGCCAAAGGAAGCCAGACACGATAATGTCTTATCGAATACGTCACCTCCTGCCATTTCCAAAGCTACATCAACTCCTCCGCCATCTGTCAAATCCAATACTTTTTGTTCCCAGTTTGACTCCGTGTAGTTGACAAGTTCGTCAGCACCTAATCGCTCTGCCAACTGTAGTTTTTCGGTAGAACTTGCGGTTGCAATTACTTTTCCCGCCCCAAATATTTTAGCAAGCTGAACGGCAATCGTACCGACTCCACCAGCAGCTGCATGAATAAGAACCGTTTCTCCTTTTTCCAGACGCCCCATCGTTTTTAAAATATGATAGGCGCTTAACCCTTGCAGAGGAAGAGCCGCAGCGTGTTCAAAGTCAATTCCCTCCGGGATAGGAATAAGTCCACGTTCATCAGCAACAGTATATTCGGCATATCCTGTTGCTCTATCTCCCCCTAACAAGGTCACAACGTTTGTTCCTGCCTTTACGCTGGTAACTTTATCGCCGACTTCCACTACAGTACCTGCTACCTCAGCCCCCGGAACGAATGGAAGAGGCGTCGGAACAACGTATTGTCCCTGCCTTCTTGCGGTGTCCGCATAGTTCACTCCGATTGCTTTAATTTCAATCACTACTTCATGCACGTCCGCTGTCGGCTTCTCTATATCCGTTAACTGCAGAACATCCGGCCCGCCAAATTCCTGAAATTGTACCGCCTTCATCAAATCTCTCCTTTTATATAATAACCTCTGTCATAATCGTTCGCTGCGCAGGTGAAATTTTTATCAGCAGGTGTAACGCTGCTTTTCATTTAATAAAGCTGCAATTTCTCTGTTGCGAAGAACAACATCTCCGCCACAATAATCACCTAATTCTGCAGAAATCAATTTCGTTATTTCTTTTAACCGGGCTCCTGACAATATTCCTGAAACAAGTTTTCTGGCAGCCATTTCAACATCAAGCATTGACTCACAAACGAAAGAAACAGCTAAATTTTCTTTCATTCTTTCTTTTTCTAATCCATTTCTTTTAATTGATTTCCATGAACGGTAAACTACTGACTCTGTGGCATAAAGCTGAATCGCTAATTCTGACAGTTTCATCAGTGTTTCCTGAGAATCTTCCAGCTTTTCCCCTAACGTATTATAAGCAACCCCTGCCAGAACAAGAAATACACGACGAATTGATGTAACAGCCGCTCTCTCTTCAGCAAGCGCTCCCTCTTTATCCTTCGTATCGTTCCCCAGTTCTTTTTCCGCATTGTCGACAATTTCCTGCATTGGTATTTCGCCTTTTGCTGCCTTTTTAAACAGCAGCCCGGGAATCAGCAGACGATTAATCTCATTTGACCCTTCAAAAATACGGTTGATTCGTGAGTCTCGATACATCTGCTCAATTCGGTATTCGCTTATAAAACCATTCCCCCCATGAAGCTGTAATGATTCATCCACGACTTTATCAAGTGTTTCGGAACTGTATACTTTGCACACCGCACATTCCATCACGTACTCCATCATCCGTTTACCTATGAGCTTATGATCACTGGAGTCATACAAATCTCCCAATGCCTCTTCCAGTAATCCTGCCGTTCGATGCTGCAGTGATTCTGCAGCATAAATTCTCGATGCCATCTTCGCAATTTTTTCTTTGGAGGCCCCGAATTCCGCTATCGTTCGTTTAAACTGCTTCCTCTCGTTCGTATAACTAATCGCAAGCTCAAGTCCGTGCTTTGCTGCACCGACACAGGCAGAGCCGAGGTTGAATCGTCCAAGGTTTAATACATTCAGTGCAATGACGTGCCCGCGCCCAATCTCTCCTAATACATTTTCTTTTGGAACGAGACAGTCTTCCAATATAACAGACCTTGTGGAGGAGCCTTTAATGCCCATCTTTTTTTCTTCAGGTCCCAGAGATAAACCGGGGAAATCTTTTTCAACGATAAACGCAGTGAATTTCTCTCCATCTACTTTCGCATAGACGATAAACGTGTCTGAGAATTGTGCATTCGTAATGTAAATTTTGGTTCC
>REBZ01000077.1 GCA_007692495.1 Alkalicoccus sp. | reverse complement strand
TAGCTTCAACCTTTGCTGAAGAATATGTGGCGGTAGTAGAAGGAGAGGCAGACATAACTAAAGCTCTTCTGGCAGAGAAGGTAGACTATATCTTTTTTACCGGAAGCAGAGAAACGGGAAAGAAAGTGATGGAGCAGGCTGCAAAAAATCTGACACCTCTTACGCTGGAGCTTGGCGGTAAAAGTCCGGCTATTGTTACGGAAGATGCAGATTTGAAGCTGGCTGCCAAACGGATTGTGTGGGGGAAATTTATGAACGCCGGCCAGACATGTGTAGCACCGGATTACGTTCTCGTTGATGAGTCGATACGCCGGAAATTTTTGAAGCTCGTCATCCAGTTTACGAAAAAGTTTTTTGGGCCCGAAGTCCGGGGAAAGCGGAGTTACCCGAGAATTGTTTCAGAAAACCATGTAGACCGTCTTGCTGCGATGCTGGATAAAAGCAAAGTATCCTACGGCGGCGGATACGACCGGGAGAGCAGAAAAGTGGAACCGACGATCATGATGGATGTTCACATGGAGGATGCTGTAATGCAGGATGAGATTTTCGGACCTATCCTGCCAATCATGTCCTATCAATACGAGCATGAAATTCTGGATATAGTCAGACAGAGACCCAACCCGCTCGCTCTGTATCTATTTACAGAAAATAAGGACACGGAGGATATGATTTTGAATAATCTTTCCTTTGGGGGCGGCTGTGTGAATGACACAATTATGCATATTACGACACCATATCTGCCTTTTGGCGGTGTCGGGGAAAGCGGCCACGGCGCCTATCACGGAAAAGACAGCTTTGATACTTTTACGCACAGGAAGAGCATTCTTAAACAGACGACGAAGTTCGATCTTCCAGTCCGTTATAATCCTTCCCAGAGTACCCTGAAAGCACTGAGAAAAATGTGGGAATAACCAAAAGCCTTAAGCGGTCTGCTTAAGGCTTTTTACTCGGTTTGTCTTTTTCGTTGTAAAGAAAGTAATTCATTTTCATTATCAGGCGGAAGAAAATGGGCAGACCTGCCCAGACGACGAGGAGCATAAGCAGTCCGTAGGTCAAAGCGTAGGCCGGGCCGCCCTCCACCCAGTAAATAATAAAAAAAACGGGCGAGAAAACTGCTGGTACGAAAAAAATAAACGCTGCCACCCAGTAATAAAGCCGGAGTGAGCTGTGGGAAGGGACAGGACCGTACAGTTTGTTGAAAAACGCAGAAAATAAATGTTTCAGCTTCAGCAGCTCCTTTAACTATAAGGGTTTGTCATTGGTTATAATTAATCATTAAGCATCCTCCGCTTCCGGCCGACAGGCAAAGTAAAGAGAGGCAAAGATACCTGTTAAACACCATGTGTTTTTAACGACTGCTTAAAAAAAGTCATAGAAAGCAGGTGATCCGGGGGGAACAGCACGTTCCAGAAGTGCTGCAGAGTTTTCCGGGCCGGTGATAAGGCCTTCTTCCCATAAGCGCCCTGCAGTGTAGGTTCCAAAAAGCAAAGCTGAGAGTGTGTTAACACTCAAATGGAGACCTTCATGAAGAAGTTTCGGAAAATCTTTATTCTCCTGCATCTGCCTGGAATAGGAGCGGATACGGTTATTCTTTTCTTTACCCTTGGAAATAATATAAGTTCGTTCATTCCACGTGCAGAAATGATCGGAAATATGCAGTATGATATTTTCATTTTTCTGCAGCTGGAAAGGATACTTTTCCAGCAGAGCTGTACAATCGACAATTCTGGCCATGAAATAGGAAGACACTTCTCTCTTTACTTTAGGATCAGGCAGAAGATGCGGAGTCATTTCGTGGGCCGGCAGTTTCAGAGAAATGTGTTCAGCCATGGAATCATGGTTGGCAATAAACGAGAACAGGCCTTTCCTTGCGTCCGGATCGAGCCATATGAGTTCTTCAATATTCATATGGCGATTTTTAATCTCGTAAATCATATAGCCTCTGACCTCGTTGTCTCTATAGTAGGCGACAATGTCGCCTTTTTTACGCTTGAAAACGGATTTATTCCACCAGTCTTCTCCCCTTATAAGCGGACCATTGTATTTTTCTGCCCATTGGCGGTATACAGGTGCAATTACTTCTTTATTCTCTGTAAGCCGCCGGCATAAACCGTCGTGTGATTCCTGTTTCGGAAACTGATGCCGTTCCATCTTAATGACTTCCTGATCGGCAAAAAGCTCCCATCCGAAATGACGGTAAAAAGGGATGGAAAAAGGGTAAAGCAGAGAAAGAATTTTTCCGCTGTTCCGCATATCTTCCAGAGCATGATGGAGGAGGAGTGTAACCAGACCTTTTCTTCGATACTCCGGCCATGTTGCAACGCCGGAAACCCCTCCTGCTGAAACAGGAGTTCCGTGCAGAAAAATTTGGAGTGGAAGAATAGTAAGTTTCGACAGCAGGTCGTCGCTTTCCTCCGCTACCCATGTATCAGATGGATTCATATCCGCCATCCGCATTCGTCTTTCTGTGTCTGTTAATTCATACTGAAAAGCGAATTCTGACATGCGGACGGCCTGTTCGGCCTCTGATGGTTTTAATCTGCGGATAATCACGTAGTTCCCTCCCCCTCATAATACCGGTCGATAAACGGGCCTCCATAAATCTTCCGGATTTTAAAGCATACCTGCTATTATCATAACGAAAAAAAGAGCAAGTGAATATGAAGAATTATTGAAAAGCAGAAAACTGGACTCTCCTGCAGCTGATTATTCATACTGATATTGAAAGGGAGGGGGATTGAAATGAAATTAAGTATTCTTGATCAGACTCCTGCTGCAGAAGGAATGACAGCTGCGGAGGCATTAAAACATACGACAGAACTTGCCCGCAGAGCGGAAAAGTGGGGGTACCACAGATTCTGGGTGTCAGAACACCATGACTCCAGCACCCTCGCAGGGACAAGTCCGGAAATACTTCTGGCTCATCTTGCTGCGAATACGAGCCGTATCAGACTTGGTTCCGGAGGAGTAATGCTCCCGCATTACAGTGCTTTTAAAGTAGCAGAAAATTTTCACCTGCTGGAAGCTCTCCACCCCGGCAGAATTGATGCCGGAATGGGAAGAGCACCGGGAGGGATGCCGAGAGCAACGCTTGCACTGAGCGAAGGAAAGCCGAGGAGAGCAGAGCGTTTTCCACGCCAGATTGATGACCTCCTACGCTATCTCAGGTTTGAAAAAATTCCGGATTATGCTTATGGGGAAGCTGTAGCCGGTCCGGTGACAAAGACAATTCCACCGGTATGGATCCTCGGGACAAGTGCCGGCAGTGCCGGACTTGCTGCAGAAAAAGGGCTTCCGTACAATTTTGCACATTTTATTAATGCCGAAGGAGGGGAAGAAGCTGTTGAAAAGTACAGGAAACAATTCCAGCCTTCAGAGCAGCTGAAAGAACCTTGGAATATGGCGACTGTCTTTGCGGTCTGTGCTGATACGGACGACAAAGCCGATTTCATCGCTTCCAGCCTCGATTTATCTCTCCTGTCAGTTGAAAAAGGGCTCGGACTTAAAGGAACACCTGCTCCGGAGAAAGCTTTCCACTATCCTTACGAAAAATACGATCTGGCACGAATCCGGGAAAACAGAGAGCGGATGATTGTAGGAGGTCCAGAACGGGTTAAAGACAGGCTGGAAAAGTTCGCTTCAGCTTATCAGACTGATGAACTGATGATCTGTACTATCACCTATAATCCGGAAGACCGGCTGCGTTCGTACGAATTGTTAAAAAACATGTTTTAGATAAGCTTTATGAAAGTTTTAAAGATAGATAAAGAGAAAAGAAAAGCGGAGTACTGCTCACAGAGAGAGCCTGCCAGACAATGTCTGACAGGCTTCCAGCTTGTTGATTAAATGATCGTTTCAGCATATTTATTCCAGTCAGTGTATAAGCTCCTCCTGTTACCGGACCTGCCGTGGGGCTGGTCTTCAGCTGTTAGGCCTGCGCCGTGATCAGACTGCCCTTCATACCACCGGCGTCTCCGCCGTTACGGAGGGAAGCCATCTCTTTATCGAAAAAAACGGCTTTAATAAGGAAGTTTTTCATAATAGAAAACTCTTACTTATTTCCCTGCTGCAGCCGCAGGGGAGACTCCTGGGCGATCAAGGACGAGGCGAAGATCCATTTCTCCCAGCCTGCAGATGGAAGAAATTAGCTGAGCCCGGCCCGCCCGGAAAGCGTCCCGGAAGGCGCAGGCAGGAAACCGTCTATTTATTACACCAAAAACACTTTATCCACAGCCTGAGAGCCTGCCAGACAATGTCTGACAGGCTTCTGAGCGTTTACAGAAA
>REBZ01000102.1 GCA_007692495.1 Alkalicoccus sp. | reverse complement strand
TCTTTTGTTTAGTTTTCAAAGGGCAAATCATGGCGCCGCCGTTTTTGGCGACTTACTTAATATATCACGAAAGCTTTTATAAAGTCAACAATCGATTTTGAAAAACTTTAAATGCTTTCGGTATTTTTTCGCCTCGTTGAAGCGACAAATAATAATATATCATCTCACCAGTAACACGTCAACAAAATATACAACTTTTTTAATTTTATTTTTGATTTTCCGTTACGGACCCGATCAACAGCTGCTTTCTTCCATTATAGGACAACACGATCCTCTCCTGAAATCAAAATACAGAAAAGGATCAAGTAACTATATTAATAAAGTGTCGTCCGGCGTACTCTCGCTTCCCGCAGAAGAAAAAGGTATTTTGCCCGCTCCATTTTTGCTTCCCCGAGTATCTCTTCCTGGGCTTCAAAAGAATAATGAATGTACTTTTCCTGTCTCTCTGCTTTTTTCTTTACTTTCTCCAGACAGGCTACCAGTTCTTCATCCTTTTTACGGCGGAGTTTCCGCTTTTTACTTTTCTGCATGTGAGCCCTCCAGATTCTAGAGTTCTCTCCGTCCTTCGATCGCTTTGGAGAGAGTAACTTCGTCTGCATATTCCAGATCGCCCCCGACGGGAAGGCCGTGGGCAATTCTTGTAACGCGCATGCCCGTAGGCTTTACAAGACGGGAAAGGTACATGGCGGTAGCTTCCCCTTCAATGTTCGGGTTCGTCGCAATAATCAGTTCCTGAATTTCCTCGTTCTGGAGACGCTTCAGCAGATCCGGGATATAAATATCTTCCGGACCGATGCCGTCCACAGGGGATATAGCACCGTGAAGCACGTGATACAACCCTCCATACTCCCGCATCTTTTCCATTGCAATAACATCTTTGGACTCCTGCACGACGCAGACGACAGAGCGGTCACGTGACTGATCTTCGCAGATCCGGCATGGATCCGTATCGGTAATATGGTGGCATACGGTGCAGTAAGTCAGTTCCCGCTTCACGCTGACGAGCGCGCGGGCAAAATCGAGAACATCGTCTTCCTTCATATCAAGCACGTGAAAAGCAAGTCTTGCAGCCGTTTTCGGGCCGATGCCCGGAAGCCGCATAAAACCATCCATTAACTTTGATATCGGCTGGGGATACTGCATATATTTAACCTCCACGTTTTTCTACTATATAATTACTGCTTTTTAGACTTTGGCTGCCTTGAAAATAAAGCAGATAAGCCATGACCTGCCGCTTTCATTTCCATGGGGAGGCCTTCCGGGCGGGCCGCTTCCATCCCTCGGTTTGGAAGAAATGGATCTTCCGCCCGGCCTTGACCGTCCCGGAGTCCTCCCCCATGTCCACTAGAGCTTACGGTACAAAAGACAACGCAGCATCTCCTATCTAAAATAGGCTTCATTCCACCTGTTTAGATAGGAGGTTACCTGATGATAAAAGGGCCTTTTCATCCCTCATGGTGCAGGGAGGCTGCATAAGTATCTCTGTTAAAGCTCCGGGTTGTTTTTGAAAATCGCCCTGGCATCGGTTTTACGGAAGAAAAAAATAGTGTTCATGAAACGTGGAACTTTTCTTTTTCTATGAAAAAACGAAGCGGAAACCGGCCCGTGGAAGAAGGAGACCGGAAGATCCCGCAGGACGCCTCCTGCCCGAAAATCTCCTCCACGGCAGGCCATTTCTCCGGCAACAGCGGACTTTAACATAGCGTAGACTTTAAAAGAGCTGCCCTTCATTAAATTCACAGGGCAGCTCCTTATCCTTCTTTAAATACAGCTGCAGACAGCTGCTTACATCATGCCGGGAATATTCATCCCTTTTGCGAATTTGCCCATGCGCTCCTCTACGAGCTCATCCACTTTGGAAAGCACTTCGTTTGTTGCAGCAAGTACGAGGTCTTCCAGCATTTCCACATCGTCCGGGTCCACCGCTTCTTCACTGATCTGAATATCAAGAATTCGTTTATCACCGCTTGCGATAACTTTGACAATTCCGCCTCCGGCTGTAGCTTCCACCGTTTCTTCCTTGAGCTGCTCCTGCTCCTTCGCCATATCCTTCTGCATTTTCTGCATCTGCTTCATCATGTTACCCATGTTTTTCATTTTTCATCGTCCTCTCTATTAGTTATCTTTCTATGCTAACTTATTCTTTAATTTCCAGCAAATCTCGGCCGACAAGCTTGACGGCTTCATCGATCAGGGGATTTCCCTGCTCTTTCTCTTCCGTTTCCTGTCCGGCAGCTTCCCCTTCGTTTTCCTGCGCCGGACCTTCTTTGTCTTTTTGACTTTTTACGTAGCTGGCCTTAATTTCCTCCCAGTCGGAGAAAAGTACGGTGTGCAGCGTCATCGATTTTCCCATTGTCTTAGCCGCAGCACTTTCGACCATTTCCCGGAATTTATCATCTACCATGGCCCGGTGCATTTCATTGCGGAAAGCCAGTACAAATTCATCCGGAGAACTAGCTGACGGCTGACAGTCATTCAGCCAGGCGGAGGCCGGGACACTCTGCTGTTTTACCTGTTCCAGCACGTTACCCCACTTGGACTGAAGGTTCTGAAGGTCCGTTTTGGAAGCCTGACCGAGCATGCTTTTTATCCGCTTGGCGTTCGCTCTGCTTTTGTTCGACGTCTGGGCTGCCCGGGGCTGGGCACGGGCAGGCGCCGGTTCAGCCGGCTGCGGCTGGCTTTTCACGCCTTCATCCTGCAGCTGTTTTAAAGACCTTTCGAGATGCTCCACTTTCTGCTGAAGTGCTTCCAGTGTTGAGGAATTAGTCTGTTCCGGTTCCTTCGATGGAAGAGAGGCCGGCTCCTGTGATGCCTGAACGATAAACATTTCCAGAAACACCTGCGGATGACTCGCCCACTTCATTTCCTGCTGAAAATGGTTCAGCCGTTCCATCATACTGAAAATCCAAGACTGATCAAGCTGCTCGACAACGCTCCGGAATTTCTCATCCGTCTGAAGGCGGTCCTGGGATTCCTCCAGCTGAGGAGCTGCTTTTAACATTAAGGCATCCCGGAAAAAGAAAATAAGATCTTCGATAAAACGGTTCGGATCCTTTCCTTCCTCCATCAGCCTGTCGACCGCTTCCAGTCCTGTACCGACGCTTCCTTCCCGGACTGCTTCCACGATCTGATAAAGCATATCGTGGGAAACAGAACCGATAACCGCGAGAATATCACCGGAGCTTATTGTACCGTCTGCAAATGACACTGCCTGATCAAGCAGGCTGAGGGCGTCCCGCATCCCGCCTTCCGATACGCGGGCAATGAGCGACAGCGCCTCCGGATCGATGGAAATATCGCTTTCCTGTACAATTTCCTCCATCCGCCCGAGCATAGCCTGTGACGTAATACGTTTGAAGTCGAAGCGCTGGCATCGGGAAATAATCGTCAGCGGGATTTTATGCGGTTCTGTCGTTGCGAGAATAAAAATAACATGCGGAGGCGGCTCTTCCAGTGTTTTTAAAAGAGCATTGAAAGCTCCCGTCGTCAGCATGTGCACTTCATCAATAATGTATACTTTGTAGGCAGCAGCACTCGGAGCGAATTTTACTTTGTCCCGGATGTCACGGATTTCGTCCACACCATTATTACTCGCTGCGTCGATTTCCATAACGTCTACGATACTTCCGTCCTGAATCCCCCGGCACGCTTCACATTCATTGCACGGTTCCTCTGTTGGAGCCCGGTGGCAGTTGACAGCTTTAGCAATAATCTTTGCTGCGCTTGTTTTCCCTGTACCGCGCGGACCTGTAAATAAATAGGCATGGGACAGTTTTTGCTGAACGAGGGCATTTTTTAACGTTTTGGTTATATGTTCCTGTCCGACCACATCCGACAGGCGGTGCGGACGCCAGACGCGGTACAGCGCTTGATAGCTCATCAGAGTTCAGCTCCTTCGAATACTTTCACCTCTATTAATTATACCGGCTGCAGAGAGTGATTTCAAAATCTATCTGCTTATTCACGCCGGTTTTTTTGCACGAAAAAAGGATGAGCTGTTAAGGCTCATCCTGAATATATTTGCTGCCGTGCACCTCTCTTCGATCGCAGATCCTCAAGCGTTACCTAAGCAGTTTGCTCGATCCAGGCAACTCCACGGCACACGGAAGAACCCGCTTACTGCTGCTTCCTTCCGGACCTGACAGGATTCACGGGATTCCGTTGCGTGGAACCCGGATGTCAACACCACTTACTTAGGGCAGACCATGAGGATCGTGCAACCTCAGAGAGGAATTCGGCCTCGCTATAGCGGATTGCGAGTACAGGGCACCGCTACCTCCCCGCTTAGCACGGCAAATTTGATAATGTTGTCAGGCGTCTTCAACGACGCAGAACCTAGTATATCGCTTCGCGAAGAAAAATGCAATCCTTACGCATGAATCGATAGTTATTCTTCCTCCCCGGATTTCTCTGCCTCTGCCTGCTGCAGCTTGGCCATGAGAATATGCGGGGGAGTATGCATAACGTGCTCCAGCGGCATATTAAGCTTTTCCGCCATCATCTGGGCTGTTTCGAGTGAAATCTGATTCGGACGCATAAGCCTGCACCTCCTGTTTTTTTCGTTTTTTTTCGAGCCGGAGCTTTTTAAAGAAAGCAGTGAGAATGTCTCCTGCTTCTTCCTTCATTATACCAGATGTCACCTCTGCCCGGTGATTAAAACGTTCATCCTGGACGAGATTCATAAGTGTCCCGCAGCAGCCGGCCTTCGGGTCATCCGCTCCGTAGACAACCCGTTCGATCCGGGACTGGATGATGGCCCCTGCGCACATCGGACACGGTTCCAGGGTGACATACAATGTACATCCTTCCAGCCGCCAGCTTCCGACGGCGTCGCACGCTCTTTCCACAGCTGCTATTTCCGCGTGGCTTGTTGCTTTCTGCGAGGCTTCCCGCAGATTGGCCCCGCGTGCAATAATTGTTCCCTCTTTAACGATGACGCAGCCGATTGGAACCTCCCCGGCTTCTCCGGCTCTTTCAGCTTCCTGAAGTGCTTCTTTCATAAAGTATCGATCTGTTTCTCCCGTATCCATGTGACCGCTCCCGCTCTGTTTGTTTCTTTTATCATACAGGAATTTCTGTATGGAAAAAAGACTCCCTATTGGCTGCCGCTTGTTGTTTTGTATCAGAACATAAAGAGGCTTTCCGGGTGGGCCTTCTCGGAGTTCCCCAAGCTTACGAATAAAAAGACAGAGGTTTCCGAATAATATCAATGATTTTCACTTCAGACAGATGCTTTCCGCGGGGTTCGTCTTCAACTAATTCTTCCAGTGACCTGCACTGGAAGAATGGATTTTCAGACTTCGCTTCATCCCGTCGGAGTCACTGTCTGCCGTTTCAATCATCCGATTTTATAGAAGAATATTTGCGTTATAAATTGATAAAACATTCAAAATATATTATGAAATTGAATCATCTTACTATATACATTGAACTTATTATTTATATAGATAGTATAGTTAACCTTGAAAGCGGTCTTCCCTGTCAAAGAAAGAAGGGTGTAACGGCAGAGAGTTCCTGCTGGAAGAACAGATAAGCAGGACAGTCCGCTGGAGAGCCCATGGGGCGACTCCGGAGCGAATTAGGAAGAGTCGAAGATCCATCCCGCCCGACCATCGGGAGGAAGGGATTAGCTCAGGCCGGTCCGCCCGGAAAGCGTCCCCATGGAAACGAAAGCGGTTGGTTACAGAGCAATATCTAATTATTAAGTTCAACATATATAGAAAAAGACATTTTCATTCTTCATGGTGCAATGATTCTGCATAAGTGCCTCTATATAAAGTCCATGGTCTATAAACGAAGAAAACTTCGCTTCCACTCGGCCAGTCGTGGAGGAGAGCTAAAGGCTTGAACAGGCGAAAAAAACGCCACAGCATATGCCGCGGCGCTCCTTTTCTTATCTGGCAGAACGCGGGTTAAAGGCGTCCTTGATGCCTTCCCCGATAAAGTTAATCGAAAGAATCGTAAACGTAATCGCAAGGCCCGGCGGAATCCACACCCACCACTGGGTACGGATGACGTTCGGGTCACGGGCTTCTGTCATCATGTTACCCCAGCTCGGCGTCCCGGAAGGAACCCCGAAACCGAGGAAGCTGAGCGCGGTTTCAGCAACGATCATGACAGCGAGAAGCAGTGTTGCCTGAACGATGATTGTCGTCATCACGTTCGGGAGAATATGCTTGCGGATGACTTTAAACGGCGTGCCGCCGATAGAAGTCGCTGCCATTACATATTCATTTTCCTTCTCTGACATAACCTTACTTCGCACCACCCGAGCCGCCCCCGTCCAGGAGAGAACACTCAGCACGATAATCAGTGCCCAGATACCGGCATCCCGGAAAATCGATGCAAGAACAATAACAAAAACAAGAAACGGAAAGTTCATAACGAAATCTGTAAAACGCATCAGGACCGAATCGACCCAGCCGCCGAAGTAACCCGCTGTTGAGCCGATAACCGTAGCAATCAGAATGACAGTGATCGTAGCGACAAAACCGATGGTCAGAGACGTTCTTGCACCATACATAAGGAGCGTCCAGATGTCCCGTCCGGAAGAATCTGTTCCGAGCAGGTGTCCTTCTCCCGGCTGCAGATTCCGGCTCATTATATCCACCCGTCCGGGATCATAACCGGTGACCCATGGTGCCATGTAAGCCAGGGCAGTTACCAGGACGAGAAAAGCGAGGCTGATCATCGCCAGCTTATTGTGCAAGAGCTTTCGTCTTGCAATGGACCAGGGGGACTGCTTTTTTGCTATTTTCTCGAGTTTTACTTCTTCTGCTGCTTCCATTAAAGCTCCCCCCTTCTATTCCACTCTTATCCGCGGATCGATAATTCCATAGAGCAGGTCGGCAAGCAGATTTCCTATTAAGGTAGCTATAGAAAGCATAAGGAAAATCGCCATCGTCACTGCGGAGTCACGGTTACTGATCGATGACACGAGCAGTTCCCCAATGCCGCGGTAAGAGAAAATAGTCTCGATGATAACCGCTCCGCCGATGATGCTGGCAATATCAAAGCCGAAAAGCGTTACAATCGGAATGATCGAGTTGCGCAGAATGTGTTTGTTATAAATTTCATTTTCACTCGTCCCTTTAGCACGTGCTGTACGCACGTAGTCCTTCTGGGCACTTTCGATAATATCATTTCTAAGAAACTGCGTGTAGCTTGCTGTAACGAGCATACCAAGTACGAGTGCCGGGAGGAACGTATGGTAAAGCTTACTGCCCCAGTAGGCGAGTGAACCTGTTTCCAGCCCTGATCCGACACTTCCTGTAGCCGGGAACCACCCGAGCTGAAAGGCAAAAATAAAGATTGCAAACAGGGCTGCTACGAAGCTGGGAATTGCAAGCATCAGATAGTTGACTCCCTGAATTGTATAGTCCCCTTTAGTGTAAGGGTTTCTTCCGGCGTAACGCCCCATAAAGAATGCCAGTATGTACGTAATTACCAAAGACATCACTGATAATAAAATCGTATTCGGCAGTCTCGTGCCAATTAATTCCGTCACGTCCATCCTGTGTGTGAATGAGCGGCCGAAATCCCATTGAACAATATCGGATATCCAGCGTCCGTATTGAACGTAAACCGGATCGTTCAATCCGAGTTCTTCCCGCATTTCTTCAATGTATTCCGGGCTGGAATCAGCCGGGTTAATTTGGCCGGAAAGGGCATCCCCCGGCATAGCTAATGCCAGGGTGAATACCACAATGGAGACTAAAAACAATATAGGGATCATGGTGAGAATACGTCTCAGCGTGTAAATTAACATGATCATTTCTCCTTGCTGATCAGAATGCCTTACTTTCCGAATTAAATATTATTCTTCGTCGATGTACCACTCGTGTGAGTCAGCCGCTGCGTGACGAACTCCGATTGATACGCCGCCTACGTCACTGTTAACGCCGTAGATGTCAATCGGTGAATTAAGTGGAATAAGCGGAAGCTCTTCATTCACGAGCTGGTGCCATTCGTTATACACGTCCTGGCGGTAGTCCTGGTCAATTGCTTCTTCACTGACACCTTCTGCGATCAGCTCATCCGACTCTTCGTTATCCCAGCGTGGGAAGTTCCAGAAATCATTGCTTCTCCACAGGCCGGATGGATCCGGATCTGCTGTAGCAAGTCCCCACGCACCGAGGAAAATATCGATGTCTTCATGGTCTTCTTCTACAAGGTCATAAAACAGGTTGAAATCAAGCAGCTGGCCGTCCATCAGCTGGGCGTTGATACCAACGTCCTGAAGCGTCTGGATAATATACTGGGCGCGCGGCTCGGCAATGTCCGGCGGCGTATCCATCGCTGCGAGGTTTACAGTGAACTCCTCACCGTCCGGATCTTCCACGAATCCGTCGCCTGTCTGATCTTCATATCCCGCTTCTTCCAGAAGTTCCTGGGCACGTTCCGGATCATACTCATACTGATTCAGGTCGCCCTCATCCGGGTAGGACCAGCGGATCACGGATTCCGGTGCGTTAATAACGTTGCCGTAGCCTTCACTGAACTCGGAGATAATGCCTTCGCGGTCAATCGCATGAGCGAACGCATGACGCAGCTCTTTAGACTCAAACTTTTCGTTATTCATCTCCACACGCTCTTCTTCAGCATCCCACTCTCCAAGTTTAAAGCCGAGATAGCTGTAGCTGAGCCCTTCAATCTCTTCAATCGTTACGTCTTCGTTATCTTCCAGTGGAGAAGCCTGCGTAGGCTCAAGCTCAATAATATCTACTTCTCCCTGGGCAAGAAGTTCACCAGCCTGGGAACCGTCAATAATTCGGTACGTTACTTCATCAAGGTTCGGTGCACCCTGGTAATAGTCTTCAAATGCCGTGAATTCCACCGTTTCCCCCGGTGTAATGTTGGATACTTCAAACGCACCGAGACCTACTGGATTTTCGCGGACTTCCGGAGCATCTTCCAGCTCATCGACCGGGATGTCTTCCAGGTGGGCTTTTGGTGACGGATAAGGCCAGAGCTCTTCCAGGTTGTTCGCGAGTGCTTCCTCGAAAGTTACTTCCAGCGTGTAGTCATCGACTACTTCCACCCCTTCAAGAGAATCTGCGTCACCGGCACGGTACTCATCGAACCCTTCGATCCGCTCGACGTTGGAAAGACGCGGTCCGTCATAATCCGGATGTGCAATTGTTTCATAGGAGAATTCAAAGTCTTCCGCTGTCAGCTCTTCTCCGTTATGCCACATAACGCCTTCTTCCAGTGTAAAGGTTACTGTTCGGTTATCATCCGACCACTCCCAGTCCTGTGCAAGGCGAGGAGCGAGGTTGAAGTCGTCCTCGTGATCCACATCGTAAAGAGCTTCGCCATTAAAAATAGTGAGTGGAAAGCTGTCATCCGCGCCTTCATACCAGTTCCAGTCCAGAAGACCGGCAAACGGTGCTGTGTAGCCGTATGTAACCGAACCGCCCTGCGGTGCGTCTCCATCTGCTTCTGCATCGTTGTTGTCTGCATTGTTGTCGTTATCGTTCGTTTCGTTTGTTTCATTCGCTTCGTTACCATTTTCGTTTGTATCTGCTCCATTGTTTTCGTCTGCGTTGTTACCGCAGGCCGAAGCAATAAGTACGGCAGAAATCATGGAAGCACCTAATAAATATCTTGAACGTTTCATTCTGTTTCCCCCTTAAATATAGTTAAAAAATATAGTGATTCAGCTGAAAGTGACCTTTACTCATACAGCAGACATGCTGCGCGGTGATCCCGGTTCACCTCCTTCAGCTGAGGTTTAACTTCACTGCAGTGTGGCATGACTTTCGGGCATCGCGGGTGAAATGGACAGCCTGTCGGCGGATTCTGCGGACTCGGGACATCTCCGGAAAGAATGACCCGTTCGCTTTTATTCCGTGGATCCGGCTGTGGAATCGCGGAAATGAGCGCCTGTGTGTACGGATGTTTCGGATCCTTATACAAATCCTCCCCATCGGCAACTTCCACAAGGTTTCCAAGGTACATAACCCCGATCCGGTCACTCATGTGCTTTACGACACTCAGGTCGTGGGCGATGAAAAGCAGCGTCAGCTGAAATTCTTCCTGCAGTTCCTTCAGAAGGTTAAGCACCTGGGACTGCACGGAAACATCGAGTGCTGATACCGGCTCGTCTGCGATAATCAGCTTCGGCTTTAATGCAAGCGCCCGGGCAATGCCGATCCGCTGGCGCTGGCCGCCGGAAAACTCATGCGGATACTTGTAGTAAGCGTCTTCCGGAAGCCCTACCCGCTTCAGCAGCTCCATTACTCCGTCTTTTAGTTTTGATTCGCTGCCCATCCCGTAATTGATCATCGGTTCGGATACAATGCTTCCTACCATCATCTTTGGGTTCAGTGAAGCGTAGGGATCCTGGAAAACCATCTGAATATCTTTCCGGAGATCACGCAGCCCTGACCCCCTCAGCTCAGTGATATCCTGTCCTTCAAAGAGGATTTTTCCTCCTGTCGGTTTGAAAAGCCGCATGATGGTGCGCCCTGCGGTAGACTTCCCGCACCCGGATTCCCCGACAAGACCGAATGTTTCCCCGCGCTTCAATTCAAGTGAAATGTTGTCAACCGCTTTAACATCCCCTACTTTGCGCCGAAAAAATCCTCCTCTTACCGGGTAGTACTTTTTCAGCTCCTGAACCTGCAGAAGGTGCTCTGATTTTACTGTTTCTTTTGTCATTACTGCACCTCCGCTCTTTTATCGCTGTTCTGCGGGAAGCTTTCTTCGTAAAGAAAACAGCGGACGGCATGTCCTTTATCTGTTTCCCCGAGCAGCGGATCCACCTCTCGGCATACGTCCATTGCAGCCGGACAGCGGTCTGCGAACCGGCATCCTTTTTCCGGCATATTTTTCAGCGAAGGAACAATTCCTTCAATTGTGTTCAGAACGTCTCTTTTTTCATCCATTTTTGGAATCGAATGCAGCAGTGCCTTCGTGTACGGATGCTTCGGCTCATAAAACAACCGGTCTACATCCGTCTCTTCCACGACCTGGCCGGCGTACATGACGACGACGCGGTCTGCCATCTCAGCAACCACCCCGAGATCGTGTGTAATAAGGAGTACTGCCATGCCTACTTCTTCCTGGATTTTCCCGATCAGCTCCAGAATCTGGGCCTGTACGGTTACGTCCAAAGCTGTCGTTGGTTCATCCGCTATAAGAAGCTTCGGCTGACACGCAATGGCAATCGCAATCATGACCCGCTGGCGCATCCCGCCGGACAGCTGGTGCGGGTATTCGTTAACAATCTGATCTGCACGTGAGATACCGACCTGCTTCAGCAGCGAAACACTTTTGCGGCGGATTTCCTCTTTAGAGATCGTTGTGTGGTTAATCAGTACTTCATCAAGCTGATAGCCGATTGTAAGTACCGGATTCAGGGCCGTCATCGGCTCCTGAAAAATCATGCTGATGTCCTTGCCGCGGATAGCGTTCATTTCCTTTTCCGACAGCGGGGCAAGATCCCGGCCTTCAAAAAGAATTTCTCCTTTATCGATTTTCCCATTATGTTTTGGCAGGAGGTTCATCACGGACAGGGACATCACGCTCTTGCCGCAGCCCGATTCCCCTACGATGCAGACAACTTCCTTCGGCTTAACGGAAAAGGAAACGTCTTTTACGGCATGGTGGACCCGGCCATCGATATTAAATCCTGTATGTAGGTTTTTCACCTCTAGAAGTATGTCCTGGCTGCTCATCGGATATCAAACCCTTCAATATTTTCTGAAAATAATAAGTTTACGTATTGATAGAGAAGCAACTCTGCGTCCTTCTCTGATTATGATAGAGTGTCACCTTCAGTATAGTTACAATTATTTTAATTGTCAGATTAAAGAAAGTAAAGGTTTTTTTAAAACGAAAATATGATTTTTGTCTAATTTTCTATGCTACTTTTATAGTGAAAGCTATTATTTATACATTATTTTAATATATAAAATGTCTTGTAAATCATCCCGGGGGACTGCAGCAGAGGCTTTTTTCCCTTAAAATAAATGAATGTTCATTCATTGTGTTTGCATTTTTATAGAGAGGGTAAAATTAAGGCTCCCAAAATTTTCTCTCTTTCTGCATTATATACATTCATGTGTATAAATGTATAGTACTTTCAGAGATTTTCTTACAAAGTTTTTGAGATTTACCCAGCGGAAACTAAAAACCGGAGAACTTTTTCCAGGCCTTACACTCTACATATGGTAGCGCTTTCAATATGGTGTTTTTTCACATCTGGAATGTGGCTTCTCTATTCTTGGATTAACGAAATTTAATTGTGTATATTAATACAATTAATGAATAAAAATCCTTTAATGCTTTAAAGAATGTAAATCTTTGGAATCCTTACAGCACCGCCCTTTTTAGTATATTCAAAATTATTTTAGAAAAAATTATTTTTGACCTGCTGTATATATATAACTTCAGCCGCTTTCCATGTCTGGAAAGCGGCTGAAAGACTGTTACTTCTGTTTTTGCTGAATAAGTGTCCGTCCACCCATATATGGACGGAGGACTTCTGGAATTTCGACACTTCCGTCTTCCTGCTGGTAGTTTTCTATAATAGCAGCTACCGTTCTGCCGACGGCAAGACCGGAACCGTTCAGCGTATGCACAAATTCTGCTTTCGCCTTTGTATCCCGCTTAAAGCGGATATTCGCCCGGCGGGCCTGAAAAGCCTCAAAATTGCTGCAGGAAGAGATTTCCTTATATTCGTCGTAGCTCGGGAGCCATACTTCAATGTCGTATTTTTTCGCTGCTGTAAACCCAAGATCTCCCGTACACATTTTCAGGACGCGGTACGGCAGATGAAGATCCTGAAGAATCTTTTCTGCGTGGCCGGTCAGCAGTTCCAGCTCGTTATAGGATTCCTCCGGACGAACAAAACGCACAAGCTCCACCTTGTTAAACTGATGCTGGCGGATAAGGCCGCGCGTGTCCCGTCCGGCAGATCCCGCTTCTGAACGGAAACAGGCACTGTAAGCCACGTAAGCTTTCGGAAGGTCCCCTACGTCTAGAATCTCGTCCCGGTGCATATTTGTTACCGGGACTTCCGCTGTTGGAATCAGGAAGTAGTCGTCTTCCTCAATTTTAAAGGCATCTTCTTCGAATTTTGGCAGCTGGCCTGTTCCTGTCATGCTGTCCCGGTTCACCATATAAGGAGGAAGCACTTCTTCGTACCCGTGTTTTTCTTCATGCAGATCCATCATGTAATTAATTAAGGCGCGCTCCAGACGGGCTCCAAGCCCTTTATAAAAAACAAAACGGCTTCCCGTCACTTTGGCGGCCCGGTCAAAGTCGGCAATGTCCAGTTCCCGGACAATGTCCCAGTGAGCCTTTTCCTCAAATTCAAATTCCGGTTTTTCACCCCACGTGCGGATTTCCACGTTATCGTCCTCGTCTTCTCCTACCGGTACGTCTTCGTGAGGAATGTTTGGAATCGTCAGCAGCTGATACTGCAGCTCTTCTTCCACCTCCCGCAGTTCTTCATCCAGCTTTTTAATTTCAGTAGATACTTTTTTCATCTCTGCAATCACATCTGACGCATCTTTCTTTTCTTTTTTCATTTCAGAGATTTCCTGGGATACTTTGTTCCTGCGGCTCTTCAGCTCCTCTGTCTGCTGAATAAGCGTACGCCGCTTTTCATCCTTTTCCTCAAATTGATCCAGCGCGGAAATGTCTTCATTTCTTTTCGCCAGTTTTTCTTTTACTCCTTCAAAATCATTGCGCAGCAGCTTCATATCAAGCATGCAGATCACTCCTTTTTATAATATAATTTTAGTTTATGTTCCATTACAGCAGTATATAAAACTAAAAAAGATGTAATAAAAAACCGTCCCTGAGCGTATCTGCTCAGGGACGGTTTAACCGCGGGGCCACCCTGGTTGAAAAGCAACAGCTTTTCCACCTTGAACCTGATAACGGCAGGTACCGTGAAAGTTTTATCACTTTCATGCTCCAGGATGGATTCACGGGGTTTTCCACCGGCTTTCAGCTGCCGCCGGCTCTCTGTGAGAAAAACGTCCCGTTACTGCTTCCTTTCTCCGCGTTTTTTTATTCAGCAGTCACTCCGACTTTCAGGGAGTCCCGGACCACCTGGACGAAATACTGGTGGAAGCGGTCATCTTCCGTCAGTTCCGGGTGGAAGGAACAGGCAACAAAAGGACCTTCCTGGGCTACGACAATCTGTCCGTCATATTCTGCAAGTACTTCTACTTCCGGTCCGACACTCTGAATGATCGGGGCCCGGATAAACACAGCCTCGATATTCTCTCCGACATGCTTCATCGGAAGATACGCCTCGAAGCTTTCCCGCTGCCTGCCGAATGCATTGCGCTCCACCGTCATATCCATAACGGAAAGATGCGGCTCGGGCTGGCCCGCAATTTCTTTCGCCATGAGAATCGCTCCGGCACACGTGCCGAACACCGGCTTTCCTTCCCGGGCAAACTGTTTAAGCGGCTCATAAAAACCGTAAAGATTAATGAGGCGGCGCATCGTGGTACTTTCCCCACCAGGGAATACGAGACCGTCAATTTCCTCGAGCTGCAAAGCTTTTTTAACAACAATGACGTTTACATCCGGTGCCTCAAGGGCACGCACATGTTCGCGGACAGCTCCCTGCAGTGCTAATACTCCGATATTAATCAATACTGCCACCTCTTTCGTTTCTTAAAACTTCTATTTTACCAGCCGCGGTCCTGCATGCGGTCTTTGGCTTCAAGTGTAGAGATTTCAATTCCCTTCATCGCAACACCAAGGTCTTTGGAAAGTTCAGCGATGAGTGAGAAATCGTCATAGTGAGTCGTTGCTTCCACGATAGCCCGTCCGAATTTCTCCGGGTTATCCGATTTGAAAATACCGGATCCGACAAACACACCGTCCGAACCGAGGTGCATCATCAGTGCTGCATCCGCCGGCGTTGCAATACCGCCCGCAGCGAAGTTAACGACCGGAAGACGTCCCGTTTCACGGATGTCCTGCAGCACGTGGAAAGGTGCACCGAGGTTTTTCGCTTCCGTCATCAGCTCGTCGTCGGACATGCTGATCACTTTGCGTACCTGAGCCTGGATAAGACGCTGGTGCCGGACAGCTTCTACGATGTTTCCTGTACCCGGCTCTCCTTTTGTACGAAGCATGGAAGCACCTTCTCCGATGCGACGGGTTGCTTCTCCAAGATCCTTCGCTCCGCACACAAATGGTACCGTGTAGTCGCTCTTATTTAAGTGGAACACTTCATCCGCCGGTGTGAGTACTTCACTTTCGTCGATATAGTCGACACCGAGCGCTTCCAGAAGGCGTGCTTCCACAATATGACCGATTCTGGCTTTAGCCATGACCGGGATAGAAACTGCGTCGCGCACTTCTTCCACGATCGTCGGATCTGCCATTCGTGCCACTCCGCCTGCTGCACGGATATCAGAAGGTACGCGTTCCAGTGCCATTACCGCCACTGCTCCTGCTTCCTCTGCAATTTTTGCCTGCTCGGCGTTAATAACATCCATGATGACGCCGCCTTTTTGCATTTCTGCCATGCCGCGTTTTACGCGCTCTGTACCTGTACGTTTTTCCATGATGATCCCCTTTCAGTCTCCAGCTTTTTATTTAAACTCTGCTTGTTTTCCTCTTATATTATAACGAAAGAATGCTTGCATGAAACACGAAAAACTCAGAATTCGAAAAAAATTTCTTTATCCAAGCCTCAACGTTAAATTTTACCACAAAACCTGCTTTTTTTCAACTTCCGGCTGGAAGCTCGAGTTTAGAAAAGCCCCGAGAAAAAAGAGCTGATATTCCGCATCGTCAGGCTGAAGAATCCGGCCCGCTCCACAGAGTCAGATGCTGTAATCTCTACGGATAGTTTTTCTTCGTCTATCCCATTCAGGTAAGAGAGGTCTTCATCTCCATTATACTCGGCCGTCACATGTCCAATGACCTCCCCGGCCTCCACCGGAGCTTCGATCTCACCGTCTTCTGTCAGTTTATCCTCATCCAGTTCCACCTCGTAGGAATAAAGATCTTCCTCTTCCTTTTCAATCATTACCGAAAGGCTTTCCGCCACTTCTGTACGGACTTCCTCTTCTTCTCCATTCACGACCGGGATCGTTTCGTAGGATTCCACCTCTGCACCTTCAGAGGCAACCTCCATCTGCTCGAAGTTCTCAAAAGCCCATTCCAAAACTTTTCCTGTTTCCTCGAAACGGTGAACTTCTGAATCAGCTCCCATCACTACACTGACAAAACGGCTGTCGTCTTTTTCCGCCGTACCGGTAAACGTAAAGCCTGCTGCCTCCGTGTAGCCTGTTTTCAGGCCGTCGACGTATTCATAATCGAGATCACTGTACTGGGTACCCTCGAGCATCCAGTTCCAGTTCTGCATGTGAATTTCATCCGCAGTACCTTCCCGGAACGTTTTTTCCGGAATACTTGCCGTATCCAGTACTTCCGGGTAGTCGTTGATCAGATGATAGGCAAGGGTAGCCGAAGCCCGGGCGGACATATAATTATCCTCGTCCTCTCCCGTTCCTTCCGGCTGACTGCCGTCCAGAAGACTGTTCGGGAGTCCCGTGGAGTTTACAAATTGAAAATCTCCCTGCTCCATCGCAGCGATCTCTTCCAGATTTTCTTCTCCCTGTTCGGCTCCTGCCTCCCGAAGCAGTTCTCCCATTCCGATTTCTTTTCCGCGTTCGTTCATTTTCTCTACAAAAGAACCTTCCGAACCGTAAATATGGGAAGCCAGAGCCATCGTTGCAGCATTGGCGGAATAAATCGCCACAGATTCATACAGTTCTTCTACACTGTATGTTTCATCTGTGCGCATCATCACGTTGGAAAGGGCCCGGTCGTGGGAAAGAGCCGAAAGATGGTCATCCACCGCAATTTCATCATCCCAGGAAATTTCCCCGTCGTTTACAGCTTCCAGAATTAAATATTCACTCATCATTTTCGTCATGCTTGCCGGTGGCAGTGGGTGTTCTGCATTCTGCTCAAAGAGCACCTGGCCTGTTTCTGCGTCTGCCAGAATAACCGTTTCCACCGACGGTTCATAGGCCCCCGCTGAGGACGCTCCGGCAAATACCCCTGCCGCAGCCAGTCCCGCAATTCCAGTTTTCTTCATCATCTTCATTCATCTCTCCCCGGTTTTTCTATGTAAAAAATAATTCGCTTCCTCATTCAGCGTACAAGCGGTATTTTACCACAGCCAGGCATAAAAAAATAGATAGGGGAGGCCCCTATCTATCAGCTTTCCGAAACAGATTAAGAATAATTTGGAGACTCTTTCGTAATCTGGACATCGTGTACGTGGCTTTCTTTCAGACCAGCTCCGGTAATACGGATAAAGCGTCCGTTTTCCCGCAGTTCTTCGAGGGTGGCTGTACCGCAGTAGCCCATGCCTGCACGAAGACCGCCGATCATCTGGTGCAGCGTATCCTTAAGCGGTCCCTTGTAAGGAATACGTCCTTCGATTCCTTCCGGCACAAGCTTTTTCTCTTCTTCCTGGAAATAGCGGTCCTTACTTCCTTTTTCCATCGCTCCAAGCGATCCCATGCCACGGTAGACCTTAAACTGACGACCCTGGAAGATTTCTCTTTCTCCGGGGCTTTCTGAAACACCCGCGAGCATGCTGCCGAGCATAACGGCATGGCCGCCTGCAGCAAGTGCTTTAGCGATTTCGCCGGAATATTTGATGCCTCCATCTGCAATAATAGCCGCACCGTGCTTCTTTGCTTCTGAAGCACAGTCGTATACAGCCGTAATCTGCGGTACGCCGATCCCGGCGACCACACGTGTCGTACAGATTGATCCCGGACCGATACCGACTTTAATAATATTTGCCCCGGCTTCGATCAAAGCACGGGTAGCCTCTGCTGTAGCAACGTTTCCTGCCACAATATTCAGATCCGGATATTTGCTGCGGACTTCCCTTACTTTTTCAATAACTCCCCGGGAGTGGCCGTGTGCTGTGTCGATTATGAGAACATCCACTTCTGCATCGACAAGAGCTTTTGTTCTTGAATCAGCGTCACCACCGACACCGACTGCCGCACCTACAAGCAGTCGTCCCTGGGAATCTTTCGCAGACTTCGGGAATTCAATCGCTTTTTCTATATCCTTAATCGTAATAAGACCCTTCAGTTTCCTGTCTTTATCAACGAGCGGAAGCTTTTCTATCCGGTGCTTCTGCAGAATCTGCTGAGCTTCCGGCAGCGTTGTTCCAACAGGTGCCGTAACAAGGTTTTCACTTGTCATCACATCTTTAATTGGAATGGAGTAGTCCTCGATAAACCGCAGATCCCGGTTTGTAATAATCCCTACGAGCTTTTCATTTTCATCCGCAATCGGTACACCGGAAATCCGGTATTTGCCCATCAAGTGCTCCGCATCGAACACCTGGTGGTCCTGTGTTAAGTGGAAAGGGTTTGTAATAACTCCGCTCTCAGAACGCTTGACGCGGTCAATCTGCTCCGCCTGCTCTTCAATGGACATATTCTTGTGAACCACACCCAGTCCTCCAGCACGGGCCATAGCGATAGCCATATCCGCCTCAGTAACCGTATCCATCCCGGCACTCATAATCGGAATGTTCAATTTCAGCGTTTCTGACAGTTCTGCAGCGACAGAAACCTGGTTCGGCAGGACATTAGACTCATTCGGCATCAGCAGTACATCATCAAACGTTAAACCTTCTTTAGCAAATTTTTCTTCCCACATTATTACATTCCCCTTTCAGCTGGCTGAAAATATTATCAGTAGATTAACAATAGGAC
>REBZ01000197.1 GCA_007692495.1 Alkalicoccus sp. | reverse complement strand
TGAACGTGACGTTTCTTTTAAAAGTTCTTCTTTCGCTTCCTTCACTTTGGCACCAAGACCTTCCAGATCACTGCCTGCTTCTTTTGCAGCTGAAAGCAGCTCTTCTGTATCTTCTTTCGTTCTCTGGGCGCTCGTACCGAGACCGTCCAGATCTGTCCCGTCTTCCCGGGCTTTTGATACGAGTCCTTCAGCATCCTGTTTTAACGAATCCGCCTGATGAGCGACTTTATTACCCGTCTTATTATATAAGCTTTGAAGATCTTCGATCGCCTCCTTTAAAACATTTACTGAACTCTGCACGCGTTCGGCTGCATCTTCTTTAATACCTTCCGGATCGTTTTTTACATCCTGCGCCATGCGGACAGTCTTGTCTTTCATTTCTCCGGTGCTGTCAGCAACTTTTGCCCTTGTACCGGAATCAAGAAATACAGCGGCTGCCCCGATAAGGGCACCTACCGTCATTCCTGTTACAAGTTTACTTGTCGTACTTTTTTGTTCCAGTGCCATAACCTATCTCTCCTTTGATTAGTAGTCTATAATACCTGTAAGCCGCAGGTGGTCTACCCTTATCCGTTTTATTTAAAGTTACTATCACGGGGAAAACAGCCCGCAGAACTCCGCCCGCAGACAGATGGAGCCATTATTCTTTTATAGAACCTGTTTCCCCAATGACTTATTGGTTTTAACTTTCCACCCTTTTCCGAAGTTTAAACATGAGATAGGACAATGGATGAAAAATCCGGTTGAAATGAGAAAAAAAAGGGGTAACCATCAGAAACAGATGTTTTATGACATGGAGGGACAAAAATGTTTTTCAACGACTGGGAAGGGATATCGCGTATACTTGTTACCGCTGTTTTATTGTATCCTTTGCTGATTATTATGCTCCGCATTTCAGGCAAGAGGACGCTTTCCAAAATGAATATGTTTGATTTTATTATTACAATTGCTCTCGGGTCGATGGTATCAGCCATTGTCATGGATGAGGCAATTCCTCTTGCAGAAGGGCTTGTGGGGCTTGCAGCTCTGATTGCGCTGCAGTTTGCGGTCACCTGGTCTTCCGTGCGCTTTTCCTCCGTCAATAAATCCGTAAAAGGAGAGCCGCAGCTTCTATATCACGACGGCCGTTTTATTGAAAAGGCTATGAAAAAAGAGCGAATAAAGAAAGATGAAATCATGCAGGCTGTCCGGACTACCGGTAAAGCTTCCTTTGCGTCTGTGCAGGCTGTTGTTCTGGAAACGGACGGCTCTTTATCTGTAATGGAAAAAGAAAGCAGCGAAGGAAAATCAACCCTACCCTATGATCAGGAATTTCGGGAACAGAGGTAAAGACGAGCTTCCAGCGAGCATAGCAGCTATGTATCTTATGTGTGGCAGATCAGCTTCCTGATTAAAGCAGATTTTTAAGTAATCCAGGCGGCACTCCCGGAAGATGCTTTCTGAACGGATTGGTCAGCAGACTTAAAAAAGCACCGGAACCTGGACAGGTCCGGTGCTTTTTCTCTGTATTGAGCTGGTGATTACTGCTGTGCGGATAACTCTGTAATTTCCGTTATAAGATTTCTAAAGGGCTTCTTTTAAAGGAAATGAGGCTTTATCCGGCTCCAGGATTATTTTATTCCGTAAGCTCCATAAACAGCCGGACATCTTCTTTAACAAAATCGATGGCTTCCTGCCAGAATTCGGGTTTTGTTAAATCCACGCCGAGATGTTTCTTGGCAAGATCTTCTACGCTGAGTCTGCCTGTGTCCCGGAGAAGCGCTGTGTATTTTTCTTCGAACTCATCGCCTTCCTGAACTGCTTTGGCGTAAATACCCATACTGAACAGATAGCCGAACGTGTAAGGGAAGTTGTAAAACGGAACTCCCGTAATGTGGAAATGAAGCTTCGATGCCCAGAATGTCGGGGAGTATTCGCTCAATGCTCCGCAGTACGCTTCTTCCTGAGCTTCCTTCATCAGTTCGTTCAGGCGTTCCCGGCTTACGAGACCGTTCCTGCGTTCTTCATAAAACCTCGTTTCAAACAGAAAGCGGGAATGAATATTCATGAAGAAAGCGATGCTCCGGTTCAATTTATCATCCAGAAGCTGAATTTTTTCCTCCCGCGAGGACGCCTGCTTAACGGAAGCATCAGCCACGACCATTTCCGCAAAAGTAGAGGCAGTTTCTGCCACGTTCATCGCGTAGCCCTGGGACATGTACGGGAGGTCGTTCATCACGTGCTGATGGTAGGCATGGCCTAGTTCGTGTGCCAGTGTCGCCACGTTGGAAGCGGAGCCGTCGTACGTCATAAATATACGGGACTGTTCCCGGATTGGGAAGCTTGTACAGAAGCCTCCCGGACGTTTTCCGCCGCGGTCCTCTGCTTCTATCCAGCGGCTTTCAAAAGCGGTGCGGGCAAATTCCGCCATGCGCGGACTGAATTTATTGAATTGTTCCACAATCATATCTGCTGCATCGTCGTAGCTGACTTGAGGCACCTTTTTGGAAACCGGTGCGCTCACATCGTACATCGCCAGTTTATCCACTCCAAGCAGTTCGGCTTTTCTGTAGAGATAGCCGGTAAAAACATCTTTATTTTTGGTGATCGTGTCCCACATGA
This sequence comes from Alkalicoccus sp., assembly GCA_007692495.1. Classification (GTDB taxonomy): domain Bacteria; phylum Bacillota; class Bacilli; order Bacillales; family Salisediminibacteriaceae; genus Alkalicoccus. The sequence continues at coordinate 1,721 of REBZ01000197.1, read as the reverse complement.
CGTCAAGCGTCTCCTGCTTCATCCGGTTGATCTGAAGCGGCTCCTTCAGGACGTTTTCCCATCCCCGGGCTTCGTATGTGCGCAGGCGGAAACCGGCCAGATGATTCAGCGACTCTGTGAACAGTTCCGCTTCATTCTCCCATGCTTTTTCAAACTGTTCAAACACATGCCGGCGGACATTTCTGTTTTTGTCTGTCAGCTTATTTGCTGCCTGCCCGACAGAATACTGTTTTTTGACTCCTTTTTCCCGGATCTCCACTTTCATCCGGCCGACGATCGTATTGTAAAGGTCCCCCCATGCGTGATAGCCGTCGACCATCAGCTGCTGAATGAGCTGTTCTTTATCTGCAGGAAGTTTTTCTTTGGCAATATTCCGGCGTTCTTCCAGGTTAAAAAGAATTTCCTGCATTTTATTATTCTTTGTAAACTCTTTCCACTGGGCATCCGTAAAATGAAGCAGCTGCTCGTCGACCGCCGAGATCAGCTGACCATAACTGGACTTAGCCTGCCTGGTTCTTCCTGCAAGAAGTTTCGCCTTATCGTCTGTGACATCCTGAGCTGTCAGACAGCTGATGAAAGCATTGACCTCACGTACCTTCATTCCGATATTCTGGAGACGTTCGATAAGAGAAGCCCATTCTTCGAAATCAGGTGTTTCTTTTTTCTGCGCCTGTTCCAGTTTCAATTTCATCGTGGACAGGTCGGTTTCAGTATTTACGAGAAACTGATCAAACTGGCTCGAGCTGCTCCCGCCTGGGAAAATAGCATCAAGATCCCATGTCGTACTGTATTTTTTTGTGCCGGAAGTCTTTTCTTTTTTCTCTGTAATTCCGTGAAGGGCATTGTAGATGCGGTGCAGATCGTCGTTTGTATAAATATGTGTACCAGTGCTGTCTGTGCGGGCAATAGCTGCCATTGCTTCAGCGACAGCCGAGGCTTCGATCGGCTTGTATTTTTCCATCCGACCGCTCATCAACCCGCTTAAAGGACGGGAAATCAATTCTGCAGACTTTTCTCCGAGCCGGAATTCATAGCGCTCTCCGGTGAGAAGGGAAGGACGGATAATATGCAGTGCCGGCAGATTCAAAGCCATCAGGCTGTCCTCCAGAGTTCCCTTTACCTGGCTGTAGAAAAAGCGGGCTTCCCGGTCTGCACCCATGGCAGAAATCACAAAGAAACGCTTCGTATGATATTTTCCAGCGAGCTCCGCCAGCTGCAGCGGATATAAGTAATCCACCTGCATGAAGCCTTCCCTTGATTTTACTTTTTTCATCGTCGTGCCAAGCGTTACAAATACATCATCGATGCCATCCATAATCGTTTCGTTTTCATCGATGCTGTCAAAGAAAACATAGTGCTCTTTAATTCCTTCGCGTTCTGCAAATGGCGTGCGCCTGCGGGTCAGCAGGTGAATTTCTTCGTAATCTCCACTCTTCAACAGTTCTTCTGTCAGGTTTCGGCCGATTAAGCCGGTGGCTCCTGCTATCAGTGCTTTTTTCAACTGCTTTCACCTCATCCTCATTGTTTTAATGATCTGTTTCAGACATTCCTTTTTGTAAAATTTCTGTTAAAGCATTCCAGTTCCAGTGTTGATAAATGCAGAAAACTTCGCTTCAACTCGGCAGGCTTGCCGTGGAGGAGATCTCCAGCTTCCTCAGGCTTACGCCCTGCGGGATCTTCCGACCTCCTTCTTCCACTGGCGTCCGCCGGTTTCCGCTTCG
>REBZ01000200.1 GCA_007692495.1 Alkalicoccus sp. | reverse complement strand
CTTCGCAGGCATTAAAAAATATTGATATATCCAGCAGTTTGGAACTGAATTGAAGGGGGGTTTTGCTATGAATAGTAATTCGGAAGAAGAAATCCGCAGGGAATTAAATAATATGCGTAAGACTCTGGAAGAAATAAATCAAAAAATGGAACCGGATGAATCAAAAAGTCTGCTGCAGGAAAGTATTCGTGCGATTCTCATTGGGATTTTTCTTGTGGGACCGGCAGGAGCGGTACTGCTCGCTTTATTTTCCCTATAAAGTATCTTTCTGCGACCTAATGAAGTTATTTGAATGAATTTCATAATTAAAGCTAAAGCTGAAAAAGACCAACAAGCTGAAACCCCTTCTTCTCTAAGAAGAAGGGGTTTCAGCTTGTTGGTTAACTTATCGTTTCAGAATATTTATTCCAGTCATTGTACAAACTCCTTCTCTGACGGAAGCTTGCCGAGGGGTTGGTATTCAGCTATTTTCCATGACCTGCGCTCAACCCCACCGGCGTCTCCGCCGTTGCGGAGAGAAAGCCACCTTTTTATAGAAGAAAACTGTTTAAAGAGAGGGAGGTTGATGGCAGAAAACTTCTTCTTATTTCCACTGTTGCATCTGCAGGCCCGCCCAGAAAGTGTCCCGGAAGGCGAAAGCAGAGAACTGTATACCTCTGTACATGAAAGACTTTATAAACAACTTAACCCCCCTCTTCTCTAGGAAGCAGGGGGGTTCGTAAAAAGACAGCTGGTTATATTTTAAATAAACTTATTATCAGCTGATATTACAGGTGAACGGTAATGTCGGCGTCTTCACGGAGTTCATCCACGACTGCCTCGGTCTGTTCTGCCTGCTGCTCTGATTGAGCCTGGGATTCCAGTTCCGGTTTGATTTCTTCAAAAGAAGGAAGTTCCATGTCATCTCCGCCTTCTCCCATTTCTTCCTGCTGGGCGACGAGCTGATCATACATTTCTTCGAGTTCTTCATCGGAAACTTCCGCCTCGCCGGCTTCATCTTCAATCACTTTTTCCATCTTGATCTGTGTTTCAATTTCTTCCATGGCATCTTCAGTATCCATGCCCTGTTCTTCAAGTGCTGCAAGAAGTTCATCACCGGACTCCATGCCGCTCTGGGCAGCGATTTCATCCAGCATTTCTTCTATTTCTTCCTCAGATGCTTCATAATCCCGTTCTTCTGCTTCCTGAAGAAGCAGCTCTGTTCCTACCATACTTTCGGCAACGTCCTGCTGAAGCTGTGCTTCATCCGCTTCTTCACCAGTCATCTGTGCCTGCTGCATCTGCTGCATGAAGGCATCCTGGTAGACTCCTTCAAATTCTTCTTTCGTAATTTCTTCTCCATTTACTTCAGCTACTATATCTGGAACGTCTTCGGTATCAGGTTCCGGCATTTCTCCGTGAGGATCCTCTGCGGGATCTTCTGCAGGATCTCCCGCAGGGTCACCGGCAGCCTCTTCGTCTGCAGTTTCTTCTGCTCCGGCATTTTCCTCCGGCTGGTTTTCGTCCCCTGCGTTTAAATCATTTCCATTATCGCCGCACGCTGCCATAAAAGTTAGAACGGAAGCAGCGGCTGCGCTTAAATACATCTTTTTTTTCATGTTGAAAGACTCCCCCTTCAAAAACTTGTTAGTGAGGAGTGTAACACAGGCGGAAGCCCGATCAAACCAGAAAGATCGAGAGGAAAGCTGCGGACACCAATTTGTGTGAAATGCTGGTAAGGACTGCAATACACAGAAGGCGGCACAGAGGTTTTCAGTGCATGAAGAAGGGTGGAATAGGTAAAATATAAAAAATAGTGTAACCGGAGGGCATAAAAAAGTTCAACGGAAAAATTCCCATAATCAGGATGATTTAAACATTAAAGTCTGTCGGAAGATCGTGGATTGTCCTGGTTAAGCAACGGAGTTTTGGTCCGCGAAGCAGTTGACTAATGGAGTCCGGCAGCCTCTTTAAGTTCCTGAATCGACAATCCAAAAGTCATCTGAAGATGCGGATAATCCTTGAAATGTTCCCAGTCACCACCCCACTCAAACCCCAGGTCTTTGGCAATATCAACTACCTCAAGCCAGTCAGCCTGACCACTCCCATTAAAGTCACTTTCGATATCCCAGACGACGCTGCCTTCCGGACTGCGGAGTGCAAAATCAACGGCGAGTCCGTAGTTGTGATAAGATTCTCCGCCGGCAGCATTCGTGACTATATCTCCATCAGCTGATCGTCCCCGTTCATAGAGAGCCTGCTGCTCTTCGATAGAGCGGTAGCCTTCAGTAATGACAATATCAATGTCCCGCTCTGCAGCTTTATCTTTTAATTCTTCTTTTTTGTCTTCAACAATTGGGTGCAGTCCTTCCTGAGCGGCAGCTTCGGAGGCGGTCACCCGCGGATCCCTTTCTTCCTCTGTCAGCTCAGGCCATCCGATTTCACTGTAGGAAAACGCAGCGAGAGCAGTAACAGCAAAAAGGATAATAATGATTTTCATGACAGCATCACCCCGGAATCACTTATAATAAACAAATTATGAACACACATTCTGATAAATAATAGCATAGTTTCTTTCGAAAGGAGGATTTCCTGCTTCAAACCGGGTATAAATAGATATATGGGAGCAGCTGTTTTACAGAAGGAGGAGAAAAAAATGAGCCAGCCACTGCATGTGGTTCTTGGAGCGTCCGGTGCCGCCGGAAGGGAAGTAGTAAAAAATCTAAAAGAAAAAAACAAGGAAGTTCGGGCTGCTTCGAGGTCAACAGAGTTTGAAGACATCGAAACAGTTCCGGCTGATCTGCGTTATTTGGCTCAGGCAGAGGAGTCCGTATCAGGGGCCGACTACGTCTATTTATGTGCCGGTCTTCCTTATGATACAAAAGTGTGGGAGAAGGAATGGCCGCTCATTATGAATAACGTTATTACTGCCTGTGAGAAAACGGAAGCCCGGCTGATTTTTTTGGATAATATTTATATGTACGGCCCTCCGCCGCTTCGACTGCCTTTTTCGGAAGAACATCCGCAGAAACCGTCTTCCAGAAAAGGAAAGGTACGTAAAAAAATAGCGGATGCCCTCATGCTTTCCCACCAGACAGGACGGGTAAGAGCGGTAATCGGCCGGTCAGCTGATTTTTACGGGCCGGGAGTGGAAAAAAGTGTTTTGTATATCTCCTTTCTGGAGAGAATGCTGAAAAACAAAAATCCCCAATTCATCGGCAGGGACCCGAATTTAAGCCGTACCTTTGCCTACACGCCGGATGTGGGCCGGGCACTGACAGCCCTCGCGCTGGACGAAGACACGTACGGGAAAGTATGGCACCTGCCGGTAAGTGAACCGACAACAATGATTAATGCAGCTGCAGAGTTTAACAGCGTTCTCGGGACTGACCGGAAAGTGAAAAAGGTACCGAGAAAAATGTTTTCAGCAGCCGGGGTCTTCTCCTCCGATCTAAGGGAAGTAAAAGAAATGCTTTACCAGTATGATCATCCATATATTATGAGTACAGCTAAATTTCATGCTCACTTTCCAGCCTTTGAGGCTGCACCGTTCCGGGAAGGTGTACGGGAAATGGCACATTCCTTCATGGAGAAACAGTCATAGCAGCAAAATGACCATTTTTATTTTATTAAGCTACCTTGAAAATAGCTCGTTTATGAGAGGGGGATAACGCTGCAGCCCTTTCGACGGGGATTACCCGAGGGCTTGTTCCCGGCTGATTTTGGCGGGAGACGAGTCCGCCAAAATGGATTCCCGAACGGCGCTGATCCTCCGGGTGTCCCCGCCTTCGCTGCAAAGTGTTAGATATTTTTCATTTTTCATGGTGCCGTTTTTAACGGCATCAATGTCTCTGTTAAAGTTCGTTTGCTGATTACAGAGGCCTGCCGGGGAGGGTATCTGAAAGCTTTTTACACGGCAGGCACAGGAGCCGCAGACATCCTTCTATCCCCACGGAGCTTTAGAGACACTCATGAAAAGTTTTTGCACCATGAGGGATGAAAATAACCTTCTATATCGTTGGATTTTAAACATCCCGCTTGAAAGAAATACCTTCGTATTTTTTTCCGGAAGCTGCAGGAGCCAAGGGGGACTCCGAAGCGATAAAGGCCGGGCCCCACTCCGATCGACGAAAGAGGAAGGAATCAGCTGAAGCCGGCCCGCCCGGAAAGCCTCCCCTTGGAAACGAAGGCGGACGTTTCTCCCGTCCATATTTTATTTTCAAAGCAGCCATTTATTAAGTAACTATCATTAAGGTCTGAAGCTATTGAAAATAACTGAAGCATTTCATTTGATTCTTCCTGAAACGATCTTTATACTATATTTTTGTAAGTAGAAAATCAGTTTATCTTCAGGAGGAATTATACATGGCAAACGTATTATTTATTAAAGCAAATTCCCGACC
>REBZ01000159.1 GCA_007692495.1 Alkalicoccus sp. | reverse complement strand
TTACGTCCTTTCGATCCACGACCGAACGAGTCGATGTGCAGTCAGCCGCTGAACCGAAAAAGACCGTGCCCTTTAAAATTGAATTCAAAGCGCTGTTAACAAACAAGTTCTGGGTAATTATTACGATTTACTGCGTTCTCGCTTATTCTCTGAATGCACTTCTCACAGGCGCCGGAATTTACTACGCGACCTACATTTTAGGAAACAGCAGTTATTTTTCGTTATTTGCGCTTACGTTATTTTTACCGACGATTATCTGTTTCTTTTTTGTCGGAAAGCTGGCTGGCAGGTTTGGCAAACGAAACATCGCTTTGTTTGTTTCCATCATCGCCATTTTCGGTTCGCTGATTAAAATGATCGACCCGTCCAATTTATCCATTTTTTTAGCAGGTAATGCTATTCAGGGATTCGGATTAATTCCTGTGATCACTTTTTTATATGCGATGATTAATGACACGACGGAATACGGCGAATGGAAAACTGGGTTTAGAACAGCCGGGCTCGTGAACAGCGCTGCCAGTTTCGGCATGAAAGTCGGCACAGGCATCGGAGGCGGGCTGATCGGGTGGATGCTTGCATTCGGCGGGTATCAGGGAGCCCTCGCAGAACAATCAGCCGCAGCCAACCAGATGATCCTCGCATTAAATATCCATCTTCCGTTACTGTTCACCGTCCTCCAGGTGATTTTGCTGTGGATGTATAAACTGGATAACCAATACCCGCAGATATTAGATGACTTAGGAAAGCGGAAACTGGGAGATTGAGAAGCGAATGGCTCAGGCTGATGTCGAGCTGAACAGCCTCTCCTGTCGGACATACCCGAAGAATCATTTAAAAATCCGGTCCTCTGCAATAGAGAGACCGGAAACTTACTGCTGGAAAATCTGAGGTTACTGCCCTTTTTTTGCAAGAATGGACATCGTCTTTACCGCAAAGAAAGCAATCAATCCGAAGCCTACTTTGTTAATGAGATCGGCAAAGTTGTAAATAAGCTCACGGATCAGCTGCACTTCGACGCCTGAGGACACGAGGGTTACGGCATAGCCGATCGGGTAAATTGCCCATCCGATTAAGATGAAGAGACGCATATTGAGGAGCGCTCTTTTGATCGGCTTCGGCCGCTCGTTTGCAGCTTTTGTCACACTCGTATAAAGAAGAAAAATGATATAGAACCAGGCAAGTGTTCCAATCACAAAACTCCAGAGCCCGAGCTGTGTGAACCCTCCTGAAGCATTGATCGAAGTTTCGCCGACATACCCGGATACGATCATTACGACGTCTGCCGTCAGCAGTTTGACGAGAAGCATATTTCCTATCTTCCCCTTCAGTCCGAGCAGCAGCGGGAACTTAATGAGCAGCAGCGGTGTTGTGATCAACCAGTCAATATAACGGATCTCTGTCGGAAATCCTTCTATCTCAGATATTAAGCCGGACGTCCCGACAGCATCTTTCATAAAAAAGTAATGAACAGCGGCAACGAACGTCACGAGCGCAGCAACGGTCGCAGTGGAACGGTATTCAGGACTCAGACTGCCGCGTTCCACAAGGAAAAACAGCGTACCGGCTGCCATGCCGACAAACCCCACCCAGAACATGTACTGCGTCGCCAGGACTAAAAAGTTTACTTCTTCCATGATATTTTCCTCCTTAAAAACGAAAGTGATTTCGAGTATCACTTGTCAAAACAGAGAAAAACAGCAGTGCTAAACAGCAGAAACCGGTCCCGGCCCGGCTTTCGTTAACTGAAGCAGGAGTAAACGAAAAAAGTACATGACATATCATTTAAATCAATGCAGGACACAATCGTTGTCAACAGCCGCCTATCCTGACCGGGCGGAGCAAGAAACGATATAAGATGAGAGGTGAATGAAAGCATAAGAGCGTCCACAGGAGCACCACAGCGGATGCATCCGCAGCAGCAGGCAGTCTATTTTTTGGAATGGCAGTCAGCTCCTCCCTTAATAATTTACTGTCTGTTCCATGAAAATACAGTGTATTTTCATACATATACCTTTTCGTTTCACTCTTATTCAGTTGCTTGTATTATATATTAATACCGGAATGGAAAGTACTAATCAGCCTCTGAATCGAGGAAGTGTTTACCGCTTATAAATACTGTCATGTCAAAAATGAATCCGTTTCTCGTTTATCCTGCAGCCAGCCGGGAACAGCTTATTTGCATTGCAGATGTCCCTATAATGGAATAGAAGGTTTCATATGCATATTTTATTCACTCATTCCGCTTACTTTTCCAAAAAAACTAAAGGCTCTTCTGTCTTTCCATAAAAGCTTATAAATAGTTCAGCTGCAGGTATCCTCTCCCTCCTTTTTCCCCCTGTCGTGCCTCCCCCCCCCTCCTTTATAATAGAAGAAACTACTTTGTATGAGCTGATAAATCGTCATACGTTCAGAAAGAAGGAGATCGCATGGAGTATAACGAGAAACTGATGAGCCTGATCGGCGCGGCGAGAACTTTGACGTCCTCACTCGATCTGGAAACGGTTCTTCGTCAGCTGACAAGTGAAGTGAGCCGTGTGATCGACGGCGCCCACGGGATTCTTTTGTTTCTTTACGATGAAGACCGGGACCAGCTCCGCATCCGGATGACCGGCGGCTACTTTAACCTCGAGGAAATGCGCCACTCAGTGCTCGCTCCCGGGGAGGGAATGAGCGGCTCGGTTTTTGCTGCCGGAAAGGGGCACATTTTCCGGTCCACGGAAGAAACAGAAAAGATGATGATGAACATACGCCCCGGTTCCCGGGATGCCTATACGAAAGCCCTCGGTGGGTATTTTCTTCCGACGAGCGTCTTGTCGGTCCCGATGCTTGCGCGGGATAAAGCGATCGGCGTACTGACGGTGGATGCGTTCGATGAAAAAATTACGTTTAATGAAGAGGACCTGGAGCTTTTGGAAACGTTCGCCGCCCAGGCTTCCATTGCGATCGAAAACGCGATACTTTTCGCACGCAACGAGCGGACGCAGATGATCCACGAAGCGTTATCCAACGTGGCGCTCGCCCGCGGCGGCACGCGGGATATTACGCGTACGCTGGCAGACCTCATCGGTGAAAAAGTCGTGCTCGTCAATGATGTGTTCGACCTTCTGGAAAGCTCCTCCTCTGCGGCGAAAAACGGTGCGTTGTCGCTGTTGGAAACAGAAAAGGAAGCCGTGATTGAGACGGTGAGCAGCAAAGACCCTTCTTTGTTTCAGTGGGGCAGTGCAGCCTATGAGCAGGCATTTTTCTTTCCGATCCGCTCGGAAGGCTCGACGCTCGGCTACCTCGCTGTTCTGATGGACGGCGGCAGCCGGCTGGACCCGCTGGACCGGTTTGCCATTGAACAGACGAGCGTCGTTTTTGCCGGGGAAATGTCGAGACGAAAGCGGGACATTATCGAAGCGGCCGCTGCCCGGGGCGAGCTTTTGATTCCGCTGCTTGATTCCGAGTGGCAGGACCTGTCCTACATGCAGATTGCCTCTCTTCCCTACCACCCTGTAAATGAAGCAGATTACATCGCCGCCCACACGACGCTTCTGCAGCCGGTGGAAAGCGGCGGCACAAACCCTCTGCTCCGGTATTTAACGAGAAGCCTGCTCGAGGACGAAGAAAACACGTACATTCTCCACCGCGGCCAGGAACTGACGATTCTGTTTACATTACCTGTGGCGGACGAAAGCAGCCTCTCCACCGTCCGGCGCCGGCTCGAGGAATTCACGGGCCAGGTGGAGCGCTACGCAAACGTCCGGACCGCCTCCGGGATCGGCCGGACGGTCAGGCACTTAAAAGACGTGCGTACTTCCTACCGGGACGCCCTGAAATGTGCGGAGACGGCGAGAAGCAGCGGCGGTATGCTTACGCCGGAGGACCTCGGTCCGGACCGGCTGTTTATGAGCCTCGAACACAGCGAACTCGAAGGCTACGTGGAGGAAAAGCTTACGCCGATTCTCGCCTATGAAAACGAACGGGGCGCTTCTCTTCTTCCTTCCCTCGAAACGTACCTGGAGCATAACCAGTCGCTCCGCGCCGCATCGGACGCGCTGTTTATTCATGTTAATACGCTGAAATACCGCCTGAATACAATCCGTACGCTGCTCGGAATCGAATCGCTCGACGGGCGGACGCTGTTTGAACTGCAGCTCGCGCTTTATATTAGACAGTATATGCAGAGAACTTCCAGATAACTCCTAGGGACACATCTCTTTGTCGGTTTCCGACAAAGAGATGTGTCCCTTTTTGTCGATAAGATATCTGTCTTTATTTTCTGAATAGTCTATAATCAGTACACAACAACCGATTATGAAGGCAGGAGGAACGAGATGAAACAACAACTATTAAACCATTACGACACGTCGCTCTCCCATTCGGGAATCAGCGGAGAAAGGCTTGCCTCCCGTCTGGATGAACTTTCC
>REBZ01000121.1 GCA_007692495.1 Alkalicoccus sp. | reverse complement strand
AAGAAACCGTAGGCATCCATCATCTGATGGAGAATAATATGGGCGAATAAAATTATAAAACCTTTTCTAAATAACGGCTCACTAAAAGCACAGCAAAAAAAGCACGGTCCCCGGGGTTAATCCCGGGGACCGTGCTTTTTTTGCTGTCTCAGCTTTTTCCGGAAGTCAGTGGACACGAAAAATACATATTCATCATTTTGTCCAGTTCCTGACTGCACTTAATAGTTTCCGGTGAGGCCAGCCCGTATTTTTGAGCAAGAAAAATCATTCGGTGCCGCTGCTTTTCAATCTCTTCTTTATAATGGCTGTTTATCATTTCTTAATAATTCTCCTTGGTTTTAAAAATCTTTCTTTTGGCTGCCTTGAAAATAAAGCAGCTATGTAATGACCGGCCGTCTTCGTTTCCATGGGGAAGCTTTCCGGGCGGGCCGGATTCCCCCTGTCCACTATAGCTTACGGTAAAAAAACAGAACAGGATCTTCCATCCAACCAGGCTTCGTTCCTCCTGTTCAGGCAGGAGGTTCCATTACGATAGAAGGGTATTTTTTACTCATCATGGTACAACGATGCTGCATAAGTGTCTCTGTTAAAGCTCTGTGCTGATATAAGTGTGCATGCGGCTGTGAGCCTGCAGCGGAGAAAGCTTTCTGTTTCCAAAAATCACCTTGGCACTCGTTTTTTAAACAGAAAATTTCGTTCACAGAAGCAGGCGGAGACCTCTTCCACAGCAGGCCGTATGGAAGCTGAGTTTCCTCCAGCATTCAAGACTGAACTTTAACATAGCTTTCTTTTTTTGGAAATTGAATACATTTATTTTATCATAATATTTTATCCGAAGCTTCTTTTCTGCTTGATTTAAGAGATTCTTTAATAATTTAAAAAAGCAGGATAACCCATCGGTTTGATGAGTTATCCTGCTGCTGTGCACCCGGTTTAAATTTTTTCAATCTCGGTGAGAACTTGATCTTTAAGTTTTTGCCGCGAAGCCTCGGCCTTTTCATGGGTACTTCCTTTTACTCCAAAATAGCATTTAATTTTAGGTTCTGTACCGGATGGCCTCAGGCAGTACCATGAGCCGTCCTGGAGAAATACTTTAATAACATTGGATTCGGGCAGCTCAATACGCTCTTTCTCTCTTCCATCCATAAATGTTCTTTCTGCCCGGAGGTAATCCTCGATGTAGTCTGTATCATCGGAAAGACTTCTTTCATCGGCTCTGTTTCGGAAAACTTCCATGATCCGCTGAATTTTCTCAGCCCCTTCTTTACCCTTAAATGTAAAAGAAGCAAGATCTTCATAATAATATCCGTACGTTTTGTAAAGGTTCTGAAGACCTTCATAAAGCGTCATGCCCTGGGCTTTGTAGTAAGCACCCATTTCTGCTGCGAGCAGTCCCGGCTGAATAGCATCTTTATCTCTGGCAAATGGTTCAATCAGATAACCATAGCTTTCTTCATATCCGAACAGGAATTTGTACTCTCCGGTCGTATCGTATTCACGGATTTTTTCCCCGATAAATTTAAATCCTGTGAGTACATCCAGTGAAGTTACATTATAAGCTTCAGCTACGGCACGACCTAGTTCGGATGTAACAATCGTTTTTATCATTACGCCGTTGCCGGGAAGTTCTCCTTTTTCCGATTTTCTCAGCAGAAGGTAGTCGAGCAGAAGTGCCCCGGTCTGGTTCCCGGAAAGTACAATATACTCTCCTTTATCGTCTCTGACGACCAGCCCTATTCTGTCGGCATCCGGATCAGTTGCTATAAGCAGATCTGCCTGCTTTTCGTCTCCGAGCTTCATAGCAAGCTCAAATGCCCCTGCTTCCTCCGGGTTAGGTGAACTCACTGTGCTGAACTCTGTATCAGGCACTGCCTGTTCTTCCACAGTGAAAACCTTTTTAAACCCGGCATCCTTCAATGCTCTCTGCATCGGTACCGTTGCCGTGCCGTGCAGAGGTGTAAATACGATCGAAAAATTGTCTGCCTGCTCCTTGATTACTTCCCGGTCAATGAGTACAGTCTGGAGTTCTTTTGCATATGCCTCATCCAGTTCCTCCAGTACCCATTGAAGCAGTCCCTTCTCTTCCAGCTGAAAGGCTTCTTCCGTTTCGATATTCAATTCGTTTTCAACAGCGTCCACTTTCGCAATCAGACGGTCTGCCTCTTCGGGAATAAGCTGGGCACCATCTTCCCCGTATACTTTAAATCCATTGTATTCCGGTGGGTTGTGGCTCGCCGTCACCATTACTCCCGCATGTGTAGCAAGCTTTCTGACAGCATAGGAAAGCTGAGGTGTTGGACGAAGCTCTTTAAAAAGATAAGTTTTTATTCCGTTGGCTCCGAGGGTGCAGGCCGCTTCCAAAGCAAATTCTTTTGACATGCGGCGGTTGTCATGAGCTATAACAACGCCTTTCTTCACCGCCTGTTCTCCCGCTTCTCTTATAAAATCGGCAAGACCCTGGGCCCCTTTACGGATCGTATAAATGTTCATGCGGTTTGTTCCGGGACCTATTTCTCCCCGCATGCCTCCGGTACCAAATTCAAGATTTTTGTAAAAGCTGTCTTCGAGCATTTTTTCATTGCCTGTCAATTTTTTTAATGCTTCTGCAAGCTCAGGATCAAGATTCAGTTCGGATTTCCATCTTTCGTACTGCTTCTTCCACTCCATACTGTCAGCCCCTTCCGCTAAATTAGGTGTATAGTTTTAGTTATACGCATTTTCGCGGAGTTAGTAAAGCAAATGTTAATTATTCTCTTCTGTTTTTACAGGGTTTTTCGCATAATAGATTTCTTCCTCAAGCAGTTCAATGTGTTTATCCAGTTCTTCCTCTGTCCAGTTAAAGCGGTGGGACATGTATCTCAGCACGCCGTTTTTATATTTTTGAACGTAAGGCATATTGAAGAAAAGGGCACTGGTGCGGCGATTGAGAAAATCAATTGGCGAATAGACCATTTCTTCTTCCACTCCGTAAACGAGAGAAGCATAAATTCCTTCGGGCAGCCCGTAATTTTTTGCTTCTTCGCCCTGCGTTTCCATAATTTCGTATACACGCAGGACATTCGAACCGTACAGCTCGGATAATACTTCCGCTTCTTCCACACTCAGGCCGAGGCTCACACCTTTCTCAACAGCCCCGCTTAGAAACGATTGAAGTTTATCAGAGCCACCGACGTCTCCTCCTGATAAAACGATTTTGTCTGTAATACATTTCTTTTTAATCCCTTCCTGTTTAGCTATACGGTCGATAATACGCTCCGCCATTTTCCGGTAGCCGGTCAGTTTTCCACCCGCAATAGAAATGAGGCCGGAGTCCGAAATGAATGTTTCATCCTTCCTCGATATTTCCGAAGCGCTTTTTCCTTCTTCGTGAATAAGCGGGCGCAGACCGCTCCAGCTGGATTCTACATCTTCTCTCGTAATTTGTTTGGTCGGAAACATATAATTAGCTGCTTTAATTAAATAATCCATGTCCGCTTCCGTCATCCGGGGATTCGCAATATCTCCCTCATAGTACGTATCTGTCGTACCGACATAAGCTTTGTTTCTGCGGGGAATCGCAAATACCATCCGCCCATCGTCCTCTGTATCAAAATAAACGGCCTGACGGAGAGGGAATTTGGCCTGGTCCAGAACGATATGGACTCCTTTTGTTAAATGAAGATATTTACCCCGTTTTGATCCATCCTTCTCACGCAGTTCATCGACCCACGGACCGGCTGCATTAACTACATGTTTTGCCCGGATGTCATATGTTTCACCTGTTCTGCGGTCCGTAACCCGTGCTCCAACGACTTTTCCGTATTCGTAAAGCAGGTTTTCGGCTTTAGTGTAATTAACTGCCTCCGCTCCCCTGTAGACTGCTTCTTTAATGACTTCCAGCGTAAGACGGGCGTCATCCGTTTTATATTCTACGTAGTACCCTCCGCCTTTCAGCTTTTCGTCATCGCGGAGAAGCGGTTCTTTTTCCAGCGTTTCTTGTCGATTAAGCATCCGGCGGCGTTCGTGTTTGCGGACTCCTGCCAAAGTATCGTACGTTTTCAGTCCAACTGATGTCGCAAGCTTTCCATACGTACCTCCCTTTAGAAGCGGAAGCAGCATCCACTCCGGCTGGGTCACGTGCGGAGCGTTTTCGAAAACGATCGCTCTTTCCTGACCGGATTCTTTTACAATATTAAATTCCAGCTGCTTCAAATAACGCAGTCCTCCGTGTACAAGCTTCGTCGACCGGCTTGAAGTCCCCGCAGCAAAATCCTGCATTTCCACCAGTCCTGTTTTCATTCCTCTCGATACGGCATCAAGAGCAATTCCTGCTCCGGTGATTCCTCCGCCGATAACGAGTACATCAAGCTCCCGCTGAGTCATTTTTTTTAAGTACATCTCCCGCTGCAGTCCTGAAAATGGTTTAGCCACATTCAACATCCTCTCTGTTCCTTTAATGAAATTTTTAGAAAAGTCCGTAAAATATGAAAAGAGACCACAACATAAGAAGCCCTTTTCAGGCGTGCTTCTATGCTGCGGTCTCTCCATTGTCTCCAGACCATTTATTAATTTAATGCCATTATAGCATAAAGCGGCCCGAAAAACGAATTATCTTTTAAAAGCCATCGCAGCATTAACTGCTGTTTTCCATCCTTCATAAAGGTCTTCTCTTTCTTCTTTCTTCATTTCAGGACGAAAGGTTCTCTCCACTGACCATTGTTTGACTACATCTTCTTTGCTGTTCCAGAATCCTATGGCAATACCTGCCAGATAGGCCGCTCCCAAAGCTGTTGTTTCCTGTACTTTCGGCCGCTCTACCTCCGTACCGAGAATATCACTCTGAAACTGCATCAGAAAGTTGTTGGCCACGGCACCACCATCGACCCGCAGTGTTTTCAGTTCAATGCCGGAGTCGGCTTCCATAGCATCAAGCACGTCTCTCGTCTGATAAGTGAGGGATTCAAGTGTGGCACGAATAAAATGCTCTTTTTCTGTTCCTCTTGTCAGACCGAATACCGCACCACGGACGTCACTATCCCAGTATGGTGTTCCCAGACCTACAAAGGCTGGAACAACGTATACACCTTCAGTGGAAGTTATCCGCTCTGCGTATTTCTCTGTATCCGGGGCAGAATTAATCATCCGGAGGCCGTCACGCAGCCACTGTATTGCAGATCCTGCTACAAAAATGCTTCCTTCCAGAGCGTATTCCACTTTTCCATCAAGACCCCAGGCGATTGTCGTGAGAAGCCCGTGAGTCGATTCCACCGGCTTCTCACCAGTGTTCATCAGCATGAAGCAGCCTGTCCCGTACGTATTTTTGGCCATACCTTTTTCAAAGCACGTCTGGCCGAACAAAGCCGCCTGCTGGTCCCCGGCCGCTCCTGCAATCGGTACTTCTTCTCCGAAGAAATGATAGTTGACTGTTTTAGCATATTCTTCCGAGGACGGACGCACTTCCGGAAGCATTGATTCAGGCACTCCGAGAATGTCAAGCAGCTCTTTATCCCATGAAAGCTCATGAATATTGTACATAAGTGTGCGGGAAGCGTTGGAGTAATCTGTAACGTGTGCTTTTCCGCCGGAAAGTTTCCAGATAAGCCACGTATCAATCGTTCCAAAAAGAAGATCCCCGTTTTCTGCTTTTTCCCTGGCACCATCCACGTTGTCGAGAATCCATTTTACTTTCGTACCGGAAAAGTAGGCGTCAATCAGAAGACCTGTTTTTTCGCGGAAAAGGTCATTGTATCCTTTTTTTCTGAGTTCCTGGCAGATGTCGTCCGTCTGGCGGGACTGCCAGACGAGAGCATGATACACCGGTATTCCGGTATGTTTATCCCATACAACTGTTGTTTCCCGCTGATTCGTGATTCCAATACCTGCAATATCTGCAGCAGGTATGTTCTGATTGTTCAGAACTTCCGCCATAACACCAAGGATGGAAGACCAGATTTCGTTGGCGTTATGTTCCACCCATCCCGGATTCGGAAAATACTGACGGAATTCTCTCTGGGCTGTATCGACTATTTCTCCTTCTTTGTTAAATAAAATAGCGCGTGAACTGGTTGTTCCCTGATCGAGTGCTAGTACATAGTTTTTTGGCATAGTCTATTTCCCCCTTACGCTTTTTTACCCTTTAGGTTCTGATACTCAAACTTTTCATCACTTGTTTTAATATTCTTTTTCTCCAGCATGAAGGATAAAATCATTACAGCTGCAAACAGCGCAATGAAAACCCATAAAGCCGGGTAAATAATTCCCTGAAACATCGCAGCATAGGAAAGTGCTCCGAGACCTCCTCCGATAATCGGTCCCGCTATTGGAATCCAGGAATAGGCCCAGTCGGATGACCCTTTTCCTTTAATCGGCATTATAGCGTGAATGAGCCGCGGACCGAAATCACGTGCCGGGTTGATAGCATAACCTGTAGTGCCTCCGAGAGAAAGGCCGATAGCAAAAATCAGCAGACCGATAATCAGCGGATTCAGTCCATCGGTAAAAGCATTGGCTCCAATAAATAATATTCCGATAACGAGAACGTACGTGCCGAGAACCTCACTGAAAAAATTGGAAGGAGTATGTCTGATGGCAGGTCCGGTTGCAAATGTTCCGAGTTTCGCGCCCTGGTCCTCTGTCGCATTGAAATGAGCAGAATAATGGAAGTAGACGAGAGAAGCCCCAATCATTGCGCCAATTACCTGGGCAGTAATATACAACGGTACGGAAGCCCACGGAAACTCGCCTACCAGTGCCAGACCCACTGTTACTGCAGGATTGATGTGAGCACCACTGATATCCCCAACAGCATAAACAGCCAGTGCAACTGCCAGACCCCACCCTGCAGTAATCACAATCCATCCGCTCTCTGCCGACTTTGTACCTTTCAGCACGACTCCCGCGACCACACCCGCCCCCAGAACAATAAGGATCATCGTACCGAAAACTTCTCCCCAGAATGGCGACATGATTTTTTCCTCCTTTTTTTGTTGTCGGACACAAAAAAAGACCAACAAAAATTTGACCCGGCGTATGGACCTGCCGGACAAATATTCATTGGTCTCCTCTGTCTCCATGAATAAATTATTAACTTGATCATATTAAACCAGATTAAGAAAGCGTTGTCAAATTCTTTACACCCCGGAATCGGAATACTGCCACAGCTCTCTATTGGACGTAGTTACGGCAACAGCTCCGGCTTCCAGAGCAGCCTTGACTTCTTTTTCCGATCGTATGAGTCCCCCGGCAATGATAGGGAGTTTTGTTTCTTCATAGACTTCCTGAATAATATGGGGAATAATCCCGGGAAGAATTTCCACACAGTCCGGCTGAATTGTCTTAAGCATCTGGTAGCTGGACTGCAGTGCAATGGAGTCCAGAAGGAAAAGGCGCTGTACAGTAATTAATCCTGCTTTTTTGGCTGTGATCAGCACACTTTTCCGCGTAGAGATAAGTCCATCCGGCTTGATATCCTGCACAAGAAACTGCGCTGCATATTCATCATTTTTCAACCCCTGGACAAGATCAGCGTGAAGCAGTACTTTTTTGTTTTCGCTTTTGATCATGCGTACGAGACTTTTTAACTGCCCTACGTGTGTATTAAGAAGAATAATGTGATCGCTGTCCGTTTTAATTGCTTTATCCAGATCTTTCAAATCCCTTATAGCTGGTAAAACTTCTGTATTGTTAAACATAAGGCCTTCCTCCTTTATTGATATCATTCCTGAAACGGCTGTTTAAAAGTCAATTCGGAAGATAGTTACCTTTTTCCAGAAAACACCCCGATTTTAACCCTGTGAATGAATCTTTTTTATCGGCAATTGTGCCTCCAAAGTTAATTCTGACAGATTTTCACCGGAAGTCACGCAGAATGGATTCCGCCTGTCTTTAACCCGGTTCCCGCACTGTAAGGAGTTTCTTCCTTCCGCTGAAGATCCTCTGTATCGAGCTGCTGTTAAACGAAAAGTTCAAGTATGAACCAAAAGACACACAAAAAACCTGACAGCAAAAGATGCACCAGAATTTTTCCGGTGCACCGCTGTTTATTTTCCTAGTAATTGAAGCTCACATTATATAAATCTTTACGGCGGTCCTTCCACTGAGTGACATTCCCCGATTTGCGGGATCGGCGGAGGAGCTCGAGGTCCACGTCTCCTACAACGACCGTTTCAATATTCGGATGACATTCCCCTACGATACCATCTTTAGGGAAAGAAAAATCAGAAGGAGTAAAAATACCTGACTGGGCGTATTGAATATCCATGTTTTCCACGTGAGTAAGGTTTCCAACAGTTCCTGCGATCATTGTATACACCTGGTTCTCCACCGCACGGGCCTGGGAGCAGTAGCGGACCCTGAGATATCCCTGCCGGTCGTCTGTACAGAAAGGACTGAATATAATACCCGCGCCTTGTTCGACGGCATACCGTGACAGTTCAGGAAATTCGATATCATAGCATATTTGAATGGAAATTTTTCCACAGTCCGTGTCGAATACTTCCACTTTACTTCCTGCCTGAATTCCCCAGAACTTTTTTTCATTCGGCGTGATGTGCAGCTTGTACTGCTTTTCGATGGTCCCATCTCTCCGGAACAGGTAGGCAATGTTATAGATGCCCCCCTCTTCTTCCACAAAATGGGAACCTCCAATAATGTTGACGTTATATTTAATGGCAAGATCGGTAAACAGATTAATGTAGTCTTCTGTAAAATCGGTCAGGCGGCGAATAGCCCGGCTCGGGCTCTTTTCTTCTATAAAAGAAAGAAGCTGTGTAGTGAAAATTTCCGGGAAAACGACAAAATCTGAAGAATAACTTGCGCCGACGTCTGCATAATATTCACATTGCTGGGCAAACTCGTCAAACGAGTCGATTTTTTTCATCATGTACTGAATAGCGCAGATTCGAACTGGAAAAGCTGTTTTAAAATGCCGTTTTGATGTCGGCCGGTAATCGACATTATTCCATTCCATCAACGTCGCATATTTCATTGAAGCACGGTCATCTTCGAGGTAGTTACGGTTAATTCTTTTCAGCGTAAAACCGTTCATGACCTGAAAAGTAAGAACCGGGTCAAACACATTGTGGTTAATAACTTCTTCCACATACTGACGCGGCGACATTTCAGTAGCATATTTCCTGTAGTTTGGAATCCGTCCGCCGATTATAATTGATTTCAGGTTCTTTTCTCTCGCCAGGTCTTTCCGTGCTTCGTAAAGACGGCGTCCAATTTTCATCCGCCGATAATCCGGATGAACCGCTACTTCGATTCCGTATAAATTAAAGCCCTCGGGATCGTGATTCGTAATATACCCTTCGTCTGTGATTTCATCCCACGTATGCTGATCATCGTATTCATCAAAGTTAATCATCAGACTGGAACAGGAGCCTATAATTTCTCCTTCAATCTCCACACAGAACTGTCCTTCCGGAAAAACTTCTATGTGGCTGCGAAGGTGTCTGCGCTCCCAGGGATCCATGTTCGGAAAACACACTTTTGATAAACTGATAATATCTTCAATATCTTCGCGGCGGATGTTCCGCACTATAATTTTCTTTTCGTACTTTGACATATCCAATGATGACATGACGATTCACTCCCTGACTCTGTTTCATGCCGTATATTTTAGCACATTTGCCACGGTACTCCTACCGATTGTCCTTCTATATTTATATGTATAGAAAACCGATGGCTCACAAAATATTTCCTTTGCCGATTATCAACCTTCGGAAACAGGCGTAACCTGATCATTCCACTTACAGAATGTCCAATAAAGTGGATTTAATTCATGTTCATCTCATCCAGTATTTCCACGATATCTCTGGCATAACCGCTTATTGCTGAATACCTGCTTTTCTCATGAGTTGACGTGTCCGAATGTCCTGCTCCTCTGTAATCAAAAGTTATTACATATAATTTTTTCGAAGCTCAGGTATAATCCGATGCCACACCTGCTGATCTGTCCCGAATCCATGCACCAGCATCAGCACTTTTTCTCAAGAGCCATATATCTGTACATTATTACGAGCTGTAAAAGAATTCATCATCCAAATACCCCCTAATTCTTTCCTGATCATATCATAAATAACCGTATTTCTCTGTCTTTTTCACTACTTGAAATAATTCACTACCATAAACTCAGGGATATACGACACAAAAAATAATATTATTAAAAGGGACTTTTAAATGATGGTAACTTTCTGCTTCTTAACCCAACAAACACTTTAACGTTCATTTCTTCAATCATTTTCTATACAATTACCGGTGAATGAATTTCATAATAATAACTAAATATGGAAAATACGAATACCGTAAGAGTTCTCCCCTTCAGATGGAGGCTTCCCCGAGAGATTGTCTTCAGCTGACTTCTGCAGGCAGTCCTCCACAAAAGTGGATATCCAGACGGACGCTGATTTCGATAGCAGCTATCCTTCACTGCGATCACTTTTAATATACGAAGACTATATACTGAAACACTTATAATGTTCGTCTGTTTTCTTAACAAATGCCATTATGAAACTGATTCGGTCATATAAAATGTGAAAACAATATCCGCCCGCTGCCATTTAAGCTTTTTTATCAGACTTACCGTAAACGATGATTTATGAATACTATAAAAAAGCCTCCGGACTAATAATCCGGAGGCTTTCATATATTAGCGGCTTCCTTTTGTATATGGCTGATTCAATGCCTTCGGCGGTTCTGCTTTTCCTACAAAACCGGCAAGAGCAAGAATAGTCAATACATACGGAAGGATAAGGAAGTAGACCTGCGGGATGTTCTGCAGACCCGGAAGCTGCTGGGCCGAAGTACTTAAGGCCATTGCAAAACCGAAGAAGATTGCAGCTCCCATCGCCCCGAACGGGGTCCATTTACCAAATATGAGAGCTGCCAGAGCCATGAAGCCCTGACCTACGATCGTACCGGATGCAAAGTTACCAGCGATTGTTACAGCATATACCGATCCACCTGCTCCGGCGAACGCTCCACTGAGAAGTACGCCGATATAGCGCATACGCTGCACTTTAATACCCATCGTGTCAGCGGCCATCGGGTGTTCCCCGACCGCACGCAGACGGAGTCCGAATGGCGTTTTAAACACGACATACCATACGAGTACTACGATGAGAAGAGCAATATAAGTCGTCACGTACACTCTTGAAAACAGCATCGGTCCCAGAACCGGAATATCACTGAGCAGCGGAATGTTTGTCCGGAATAAACGGGAACTGATCGTGTCCGTCTGTCCACGGTCAAATATTTCCCGGACGATAAATACAGTCAGCCCTAATGCTAAAAAGTTCAATGCCACACCACTGACGATCTGGTCAGCCCGGAACGAAATGGAAGCTACGGCATGAAAAAGGGAAAAAATCGCCCCGAGAAGTATCCCAAATAAAATCCCAAACCATGGTGACGCTGCTCCAAAACCGAACCCTTCGAACATAAGCGTACCAATTATACCTCCGAAAGCCCCCATAATCATGAGGCCTTCCAGCCCAATATTTACAACTCCGGAACGTTCACTGAAAAGCCCGCCCATAGCAGTTAGCATTAGAGGAGTTCCCGCAATTAAAGCTGCCGGTACAATAATATAGAGTATTTGTAATACTACATCCATTTATTTCTCCTCCTTCCTGCTCTGCATGCGGGCGAACGCCCAGCGGATAATGTAGCTGGATGCTACAAAGAAGATAATCAGAGCAATAATAATTTCGACGAGTTCCGGCGCAACACCGGCCTGTGCCTGCATCATATTGGCTCCCTGCTGAAGCCCTCCGAAAAGGAAAGCAGCAAGAAAAATACCTACAGAGGTGCTGGCACCAAGAAGGGCAACAGCAATCCCGTCGAATCCGATGTTCGTAAAGGATGGAAGGATATTGGCGTACTGATATGTACCAAGTCCCACCATTGCTCCTCCTGCACCTGCAAATGCTCCGGATACGACCATGGAAAGTACTATATTTGCATTAACGTTCATCCCGGAATACAAAGAAGCATTTTTGTTGTATCCTACAGAACGAAGTTCAAACCCTTTTCTCGTTTTCCAGAGGATGAACCACATAATTACACAGGCTGCAGCTGCGATAAAGAAACCCCAGTGGAGTCTGGAAAACTGGGTTAGTTCTGATAAAAACGGCGATTCCAAAGAAGCACTTGAGTTAATAAAGCCTGTACGCTGTCCGGAATCCAGCAGATACATACGGATCAAAGAGTTCGTAACATGTATTGCGATATAGTTCATCATAATAGTAACAATAACTTCGTGGACCTGGAAACGGGCTTTTAAATACCCGGGAACAAACCCCCACAGTGCCCCTGCGACTGCTCCAGCTCCGATGGCAAGAGGAAGATGGATAACCATCGGTGCTTCAATAGCGAGGCCTACATACACCGATGTAAACCAGCCAACTATCAGCTGTCCTTCCACCCCGATATTAAGCAGTCCTGTACGGAACGCAAAGGCTACTGCCAGACCCGAAAAGATAAGCGGAGTCATCCGCTGCAAAGTTTCACCGAAATCATACGGTTCCCCAAAAATTCCTGAAATCAAAGCTCCATACCCTGTAATCGGGTTATTCCCGCTCAGAAGCATGATGAGAGCCCCGGCAAGAAATCCAAATAAAATAGCGATTATAGGAATTACTATATTAAAAGCTCTTCCCTTCAGCATATTTATCATGTTGTCGGCTCACCTTCTTCCTTTTTACCTCCGGCCATCAGAAGCCCGAGTTCCTGCTCGTTCGTGTCTTCTGCGTCGACAATCTCAACAATTTCACCTTCGTAAATGACTGCTATACGGTCACTTACGTTGATAACTTCTTCCAGTTCAAGCGATACAAGCAGTATCCCTTTTCCTTTATCTCGTTCTTCTATAAGTTTGCTGTGTATAAATTCAATCGCTCCGACATCGAGTCCCCTTGTCGGCTGGGCTGCTATAAGAACTTTTGGGGAACGGTCCACTTCACGTGCGATAATCGCCTTCTGCTGGTTACCGCCCGAAAGTGCTCCAGCCCGTGTTTCTGCCGAAGGTGTACGCACATCATACTCTTCAATAAGTTCGCGGGCTTTCTCATACATACGGTTATAGT
This sequence comes from Alkalicoccus sp., assembly GCA_007692495.1. Classification (GTDB taxonomy): domain Bacteria; phylum Bacillota; class Bacilli; order Bacillales; family Salisediminibacteriaceae; genus Alkalicoccus. The sequence continues at coordinate 6,436 of REBZ01000121.1, read as the reverse complement.
TCAGTATTCCATTATTTGTATAAGGTTTTTGGTAGTATGTCTGAAGCAGAATGTTTTCTCCGATAGTAAAATCCAGCACTAATCCGTGCTTGTGACGATCCTGAGGGATGTGTCCTATGCCGACCTCAGTTACTTTTCTCGGCTTATACTTAGTAGTGTCCTGACCCGCAATGGTTATCGTCCCGCTTTTTACAGGACGAAGACCGGTAATTGCTTCCACGAGTTCTGTCTGGCCGTTGCCGTCCACCCCGGCAACACCCATAATTTCACCTTCCCTGACTTCCAGGTTCAGCTTATCAACAACGGACACTTTCCTGCTGTCCTCTACTACAAGGTCTTTTACATTCAGTACTACTTCTTTAGGCGAAGCTGGGGTTTTCTCGACTTTAAAGCTGACTTCCCTGCCGACCATCATTTCGGCCAGACTGTCTTCTGTGGCTTCAGCTACGTTCACCGTTCCGACTCCGACACCGCGGCGGATAACAGTGCAGCGGTCGCAGACTTCCATAATTTCTTTCAATTTATGTGTAATCAGCACAATTGATTTTCCTTCGTTGATCAGGTTATTCATTATCTCTATTAAATCCTTAATTTCCTGCGGGGTCAACGAAGCAGTCGGCTCGTCAAAAATGAGGATTTCGGCTCCTCTGTAAAGCGTTTTTAAAATTTCCGCCCTCTGCTGCATTCCTACAGAAATGTCCTCGATCTTTGCTCTTGGATCCACCCTCAGTCCATATCGATCAGAGATTTCCTTTACATCCTTTTCCGCTTTCCGGAGGTCAATAGAGCCTCTTGAAGTTGGTTCACTGCCGAGAATAATATTTTCGGTAACGGTAAAATTCTGTACGAGCATAAAGTGCTGGTGAACCATGCCTATTCCGAGAGCGTTTGCTTTATTCGGATCTGTAATATCAACTTTTTCCCCACGGACTTTAATTTCACCCTGTTCCGGCTGATACAGTCCAAAAAGCACGTTCATCAGTGTGGATTTTCCGGCTCCGTTTTCACCAAGCAGCGCGTGGATTTCCCCTTTTTGCAGCTGCAGAGTGATATTGTCATTAGCTACAATGCCGGGAAACTCTTTACGAATGTTGTTCATTTCAATAACATATTCCACAATTAACAACTCCTATCAAATTCATAAGAGATTCAACGGTTCTTATTAACCGGCTGACATCTGCACCTGAAAAAAATGTCGATTCATGAAGTATAACGTCGAAAGTATCTGTTTGAAGGTATAAACAAAGGCTAGTGCAAGACTAGCCTTTGTCTGAGCAGCTATCAAAGTTGTGGAGGTTTACTCCAGATCGTTTAGAAATTCCTCGTATTCGTCATCTGTTTCCGGCACTTCAATTTCTCCATCAGTAATCATCTGCTCATATTCCTCTACTGCTTCAAGTGCTTCTTCGGATACATCATCCTGCGTTTCGGCAATACCTACGCCGTCATCTTCCAGGCCGAACTCGACAGTTTCTCCTCCAGGGAAGTTCCCGTTCATTGTATCTTCCGCTACGTTATAAACAGACTGATCGACACGCTTTACCATGGAAGAAAGAATAACATTCCCTTCTGACCAGTCTCCTTCTGTCAATGCCTGGTCCTGATCGACTCCGATGGCCCACACTTCTTCTCCACTCTCGTTGCGGTCGATAGCTTCTGTAAACAGCCCGTTCCCTGTTCCTCCGGCTGCGTGATAAATAATATCAGCTCCATTGGAATACATAGTATCCGCAATATTCTGTCCGGTAGAAGCATCATTAAAATCCTGAGCATACTGCACAGCCACATCTATATCAGCGTCAACATGTTTTACACCGGCTTTAAATCCATTTTCAAACTTTTTAATAAGCGGGCTTTCCACTCCGCCGAGGAATCCCACCTGATCATTTTCCGTATGCATAGCAGCGATTGCTCCTACGAGAAAAGAGCCTTCATGCTCTGCAAATGTAATGCTCGCAAGATTATCTATTGGATTATCGTCGTCATCTGTAACTACTTCATCAACAATTGCAAAGTTCTGGTCAGGATTCTGATCAGCTACTGTCTGAACATCATCCGCCATCAAAAAGCCGATAGCAAAGGAGATATCCGTACCTTCACGTGCCAGCTGCTGCAGGTTTGGAAGATAGTCGGCTGCGTCACCTGACTGGATATAATCCACTTCCGCTTCCGGATAGTCTTCTCCGAATTCAGTAAGTCCGGCCCACGCTGATTCGTTAAATGAACGGTCGTCGACCCCCCCGACGTCCGTTACCATTTTGGCAGAAAAATCTTCCCCGCCATCCCCGGCAGCTTCCTCATCATTATTATCCCCATTATTTTCAGCGTTATTATCTGCGTTATTACCGCCGTTTTCTTCTGGAGCATTATTGCCTTCCGTGTTGTTGTCCCCACACGCTGCAAGCATAACCCCGGCTGCCAGTACAGATGAAAGAAGTACTTTTTGACTCTTTTTCATGATATAAATCCCCCTCGTAAGAAGTATAAAATATGTTATTTATCCCTTTTACTAAAGAAGATAAACAACTCTTTACCCATTATGCCACATAAATAATAAAAAAAATCGTAAAAACGCCTTCATTCGAGAAAAATGCACATGTTCGATGTCAGACCTCTTTAAATAATAAACATAATGCAAATGACAGCGTTTTCTTATGTGAAACTAATATACCATTTCTTTTCTTAATAATAAATAGATATTGGACAATTTTTCATTTTGTTTTGAAAATAATTAAATACTGGAATTTTATTACGTAATACAGCAGATTAAGCACTCCCGGAACGAGGAAAATGCACAAGGAAGAAATTTAACTACAGGCTGATAATGCATCAGATTGACTTAATCAAGAAACGGAGCAGGTACCGGTCAGGAACGGTACCTGCTGTCTTTGGAAGTACGCCAGTATACGAGCATCACAGCCATAATTCCCGCGCTGGCTTTTCCACTCATCATTGCTGCTGTCATTTCCGGCTCCACCGCTGCCGTAAAACCGAGATGTCCACCTACAAGAAAAGCTCCGCTGACCGAAAAGGCAATATTGATCAGCCTGCTCCTCTCATCAAGAGTATGAAGCTGTTTATACATTGGAATACTGTGTGCAAGCTGCGTAAATAAGCCCACCCACGCATCCGCAGCAAGGGGGGTTCTATCAATAAGCTTTTGGCATGAGGGAATGACTGTTTCCCGCAGGAAATGAACGAATGGAAATGCTCCGGCAAGTGCCAGAACGATAAGACCGATGATTTCCATTGATTCTGAAAACGGAGTCAGTCCCTCGACAATTACAGTATCTGTTAATTCCTGAACAGCTACGATAGAGATAATAATGGCAATAAACGCCATAATTCCCTTTCCGGTAATTAAAAAAAGCTGCACCATAACAGCTGAGGCCCATTTCAATCCTATTAGTATAATAATCACGAATAAAACGACCGGCACGAGCTGCTGTAATAAAAACAGTGCCGGCATCCCTGCTGCCAGTCCTGCTATAAAAGCCCCCGCCGGAACAGGGATCAAACCGTACATTATTCCCCGCGCAAAAATACTGTACTGCTCCTTATGTATAAGACCCAGGGCAACGGGAACCGTGAAGACAAATGTCGGACCGAGCATCGTTGCCAGAATAATACCGGAGAACAAAGCTGCCTCCTCACTGGAGGCGAGCTCAAGAGCGAGCGGATATCCTCCCATATCAACTGCCAGGAGCATCCCCGGAAATATACCCGGATCGGCCCCGAGGAAAGTAAAGACCGGAATAAGTACAGGCCTGAGGAATTCCGCAAGCAGTGGTGCTATGGATATCATCCCGGTCATAACAAACGCCAGGGGCCCCATCGTACGGAATCCTTCATCAAATGCTTCTCCATAACCCTTTTTATTTCCGGCAATTTTATCAGCAGCCCCAAGAATTAAAAACGCCAGAAGAATCCATATTATTAAATTATTAATCCACATACTCTGCTCCTTTGAACAAGCCATTCATAAATTTTTTACAGTAGGGACATCAGTATATTTTGGCTTCCGTTCCGATCAAGCGAAAGTTTTTTTAAAACAACGATTAGGAAATGTATTGAACTTTTCTATGCCGAGCTTTTTAAACAACTATTACTGTGCCCTCATAAAAGTAAGTACTGCCGGATCCAGATAAGGACCTTCCTGCCACCGCTCTTCGAAATTTTCTCTCATAAAGTATCCACGAAGTGCTTCTTTCATATTTTTGTTATACTCTCCCTGCTTTTCGTCAAGAAGTTGTTTTTCCATTAAGAATTCTTCTACTTCTTCCAGTACTTCACCACTCAGAGGAAGCAGGTCTTTTTCCTCTGATTTGGAAAAATACAGACGGTGAAGTTCAAACAGTCTTTTCAGTTCTTTCACCGGTTCTTTATGGTCGTCTACGCGCAGATCATATTTTCGGTCGTTGTAACCGCCGTAGCCGCCTTTTTCCTGAACGACAAAAAGAGAAGCTGATTGTTTACCACGGGCATCTCCACCGGCTTCCTGACCAGCCTCCAGTGCAGAAAGCAGTTTTTCAGCGAGTGTTCCTGCTGCCTGTTCAAAAGTATCCACCATAGCATCCACCGTGTGGCTGCTGACGAGAATATTTCCCTGGGCGGAGCAGTATGAACCCTGTCTGTCGCCTGCCCATTCGTAACATTCGCTCCCTGTATAGGCTGTGCATCTGCCTGAAGCATCCATTACAGCAAACTGCCGGAGTTCCCTGTCTTCATCGTTTTCGATTAATTTTGCTGCAGTTTCTTCCGGACTCCACCCTTCTTTCAATAAGGCAATCCCCTCCGGACCAAAAGCTGTATTAGCGAAAGATTGTGTTGCTACTGCCCCTGTTCCTGCTTCTGCCCACGGCACTACTGCTCCTGCTCCTAGAAATTTTGACTGAACTGCAATACCGATTTCACCGGAATCCGGATCACATCCAATGATGGAAAAGGTAGCAACTTTTGGTTGTAATTTTTTCATTATTTTTCCTCCTGTTTTAATATATCTTAATCTTCCGAATCCTCCCCGGTCAAATAGAAAAGGTTTATGTGATGCTCCAGTTGGGAATTTTAAGCCTAGAACCAAAGGAGGTTTTCACATTATGAAAGTACTCGTAATAGGTGCAAACGGTCAGATCGGCCGCCACCTCGTTAAAATGCTCTCACTAAGCACGGAACATGAAGTCCGTGCAATGATAAGAAAAGAAAGCCAAAAAACATCTTTGGAAGAACTGGGTGCTGAAGATATTGTCATAGGCGATCTGGAAAAAGATTTTTCCCACGCTCTTAAAAACGTAGACGCTGTAATATTCGCAGCAGGATCAGGAGGTCACACCGGAAAAGAACAGACGGAGATTATCGACCGCAATGGTGCGATTCAGTCTGTAAAAGAAGCTGAAAAGGCCGGTGTCAGCCGCTTCATTATGATCAGCAGCATTATGGCTGACCAGGCTGAAGAAGCTCCGGAAAGTGCCCGGCACTATTTCCGGGCAAAAGGTGCCGCAGATGAAGCTTTGCAGAACAGTTCACTGAATTACACTATTCTTCGTCCCGGACCTTTGTCCAACGACCCTGCCGGAGGAAAAATAACAGCAGCTGCACGGCTCGAAAGCTACGAAGGAGATATTCCACGGGAAGATGTAGCTGCCGTGGCTGCCAATGCACTCGTGCTCGAGAACACGTATTATCAAACGTTTGAAATTATAGGAGGCAGTACTCCGCTCGGTGAGGCACTGAAAAAGGTTCAGGGTTAATTTTCCCGGGCGGCTCCCATTAATCTTTCAAGCAGAAAAAGCTTACCCATGCTTAACACATTTCCCGTATAGTATTTATTTTTGAAAGAAGGAGGTGCCTGTCACCTCCTTCTTTTCCGGCTGTTGATAAAGTGTTTTTAATGTAAGGCTTCCTGCTTTCGCCTTCCGGAACACTTTCCAGGCGGGCCGGGCTCAGCTGCTTCCTTCCTGAACGGATCTTCGCCTCGTCCTTTATCGCCTCGGAGTCGTCCCTGCGGCTGCAGCAGAGAAACAGAAAGAAGTTTTCTGCTATGAATAGTGCCCTTATTGAAGCCCTTTTCTTTTATAAAGAGATGGAACGTCAGAGGCGCAGGCCAAACAGCTGAAGACCATCTCCACGGCAGGCTTTTGTCAGAGTAGGAGCTTATACACTGACTGGAATAGCTATTCTGGAACGATAACTTAATTAACAAGCTGAAAAGAAGGAGGTGCCTGTCACCTCCTTCTTTTATTAAGTTTATGGAGCTTTATGCTGATATAAGACCGCCTGCGGCTCGTTTCACAACAGGAAAACGAAGTGGAGACTGTGACGGAAGAGAAGTTTTATTCTGTAACGAACAACGGATACAGCTTAATATTAAGAATTGCGCAGGATGAACTTTAACTATATACTATAAATTACACATATCCAATTGAGTTGGGAGGATTAA
>REBZ01000040.1 GCA_007692495.1 Alkalicoccus sp. | reverse complement strand
GAGACGCCTGCGGAAAAAGAAAGCGGGAAGATCCTCCCGGACAAAAGGACAGCCGAAGGCTTTCTCCGCGGCAGGTGTAAAGAGCCGCAGGCGACTTTCAAAAACAATACGGAGCTTTAACAGAGCCAAACATTTAAGTTGAACTATCTCTTATAAACAATCATATAAAGCTTATTCAGCGGTTACCCGGACACGGGGCTCTTTATACTTTCTGATCGAGCGGAGCATCATCGTATAAAGCAGGCGTGCTCCTGCTGCTACAGCCATAATAATTATAGAGAGACCGAGAGCCGAAAACGTAATGTCCTGAATCGTGCTGCTTAAAGCAGCCGTATACATTGCAAACAAGACCACCTGTATCAATGTTACGAGGTATGGGAAAATAATGCGTTTCATTCTCTGCTGAACTTTTATAAGCTTCAGCCAGTCAATAATCTGAACCGGAATGATCCAGAGAAATACAGCAAATGAGAAAAGCAGCAGCGCCGACCATGAATAGACGACAATTTCCCCCTGCATAACAGCAGAGACTGTATGAGTAAGAAGTGCAATGCCTCCTGTTAATAACCCGGCGTATACAGCAGTCCGCACAAGAAATGCACTAAAAATATTCATTTTAAAACAACCTTCCTATCCGTTCTTTTGAAACGCACGACCATAATTATAACGATGCTGCTTACACGAGTAAACCAGCAAAGCAGCAGTTTAAACAGCCCAGCAGCGGTTCACAGACAGCCAGAAAGGATGGATCCTCGTCTATAGTAAAATATCTCGATTATTAAACGCTTTCACTATGTGAGTTGGTTCAACTTCTACTTGAACAAATTTCATAAGTTGTTATAAGAAAGGTATTCTTGATCGTTTTGAATGATTTTCACTTCGGACGGATGCTTACCGGGGTGCTTTCCTCCAACAATTAATTTCAGTTGATTATGCTGGAAGAATACGGACTGTTAATAAACTATTTTTATAGCTGTGTTCAAGTTCATTTGTCGATCAGGGAAGGAAACTTCGCTTCCGGCGAAGGCTGGTTTCCACCATATACTTGAACTACTTCCTCAAAAGCAGAAAAACGGCGCCGGAGCATCAGGCCCGGCGCCATTTCAACGTGGTAATCAAATTGATCACCTTAAAATAATTGTTCCATTGGGGAATACGGCCGAAAAAATGAACCGCACATAAAAAAGTTGATTAACATCTTATATTATCTTTTATCGATCTCTTCCTGCAGAAGGCTGTTGACGAGCTGAGGGTTCGCTTTACCTTTCGATGCTTTCATCACCTGGCCGACGAGAAAACCGATCGCCTTGCCTTTTCCGTTTTTATAGTCTTCCACTGACTGGGTGTTCTGATCCAGCGCATCGTTGACCATTCCACGAATAGCTCCTTCATCACTTATCTGCACAAGCCCTTTATCTTCAACGATCTGTTTGGCGTCACCGCCCTTTTCGATCAGTTCCTTAAATACTTTTTTAGCAATTTTAGAGGAGATCGTTCCTTCCTCAATCAACTGAATCATACCGGCTAAAGATTTTGGTGTAAGCGGCACGTCCTGCAGTTCTTTTCCTTCCTGATTCAGATAGGCATTCACTTCCCCCATAAGCCAGTTGGAAAGCGGTTTGGCAGGTGCTCCTTCTTCCAGTCCTTCCTCAAAGAAATCGCTCATTGCCTTCTGCTGCGTCAGGACGCCTGCATCGTACTCCGGCAGTTCATACTTTTTAACATACCGCTTTTTACGTGCATCCGGAAGCTCCGGTATTGTCGCACGGATTTCTTCCTTCCACTCATCTTCGATATACAAGTTTTCCAGATCCGGGTCCGGGAAATACCGGTAATCGTCAGAGCCTTCCTTTGTACGCATGAGAAGGGTCTGTTTCTGTGAGTCGTCCCACCGTCTCGTTTCCTGACGGAGTGTCTCGCCGCTGTCAACAGCTTCTCTCTGACGTGTTTCTTCATAGGCAAGACCTTTATGAACATGCGCGAAAGAATTAAGGTTTTTCAATTCTGTTTTCGTGCCGAATTGTTTCTGACCTTTTGGACGGATGGAGATGTTGGCGTCACACCGGAGGGAGCCTTCTTCCATTTTACAGTCGGATACTTCTGTGTACTGCATAATCGCCTTCAGCTTTTCCAGATAGGCATACGCCTCTTCAGGGGTGCGGATATCCGGTTCGGAAACGATTTCCACGAGCGGAGTTCCTACGCGGTTGTAGTCGACAAGGGAATAGTCTTCTCCGTCTACATGGGTCAGTTTGCCGGCGTCCTCCTCCAGGTGAAGGCGGGTAATACCGATCCGCTTTGTTTCGCCGTTCACTTCAATATCGATCCAGCCATTTTCTCCGATCGGATAATCGAGCTGGGATATCTGGTAGGCTTTCGGATTGTCCGGATAAAAGTAGTTTTTACGGTCGAAAACGCACATGTCATTGATTTCACAGTTGATAGCCATTGCAGCCTTCATGGCATAGTCAACAGCACGTTTATTCAGAACCGGAAGCACACCCGGGTGTCCGAGGCAGACAGGACAAGTCTGAGTGTTGGGCGGCGCCCCGAATTCGGTGGAACAGCCACAGAATATTTTTGATTCCGTTTTTAGTTCTACGTGCACTTCAAGACCTATAATTGTTTCATAGCTCATGCGTGGGCACCTCCTTTAAATTGAGGGGCATGGTTAAATTTAACTGCCTGCTCATAAGCATGTGCAGCACGATATACGGTCTCTTCATCGAAATGACGCCCAATAATCTGCAGTCCGACAGGCATTCCGTCGGATAAGCCGCACGGTACACTGATAGCGGGAACTCCTGCCATGTTGATTGGAATCGTCATAACATCATTGGCGTACATCGTCAGCGGATCGTCGACGTTTTGACCAATCTGAAAAGCTGTCGTTGGAGAAGTCGGTCCAATGATCAGGTCGTAATTCAGAAAAAGGTCCTCAAAGTCCTGCTTTATTAACGTCCGGACCTTCTGTGCTTTCAAATAATAAGCATCGTAAAAGCCGGCACTTAAAGCGAAGGTACCGAGAAGAATCCGGCGCTTCACTTCGTCTCCAAATCCTTCTTCCCGGGATTGTTTATAAGTGTCGATCAGATTTTCTCCTTCACTGCGTATGCCGTACCGGATACCATCGAATCGGGCCAGATTGGAGGAGGCTTCTGAAGAGGCAAGCACGTAGTAGGCTGTCATGCCGTACTTCGTATGCGGCAGGGTGACTTCATCCACCTCAGCGCCAAGTTCTTTAAGAACTTCCAGTGCTTCCTTCACGCGGTCGCGGACGCCCTTTGAAACACCTTCTCCCATATAGTTTTTTGGAACGCCGATGCGGAGACCTTTAACATCTCCTGTAAGAGCCGCCAGATAGTCCGGTACTGCTTTGCCCACGCTTGTAGAATCACGCGGATCATGCCCGGCAATCTGCTGGAGTACATAGGCGTTGTCTTCTACAGAGCGGGTAATCGGTCCAATCTGGTCGAGGGAAGAAGCAAAAGCTACCAGCCCGAAACGGGAAACCCGTCCGTATGTCGGCTTCAAACCGACTACTCCGCAGTAGGCAGCCGGTTCGCGGATCGATCCGCCTGTATCTGAGCCGAGAGAAAAAGGGACTTCCCCTGCCGCCACCGCTGCAGCTGAACCTCCGCTCGATCCTCCCGGTACGTGACCGAGGTGCCAAGGGTTACGAGCAATCTTATATCCTGAGTTTTCATTGGACGAGCCCATCGCAAATTCATCCATGTTCAGCTTTCCGATCATTACTGTCGAAGCATCATGCAGTTTTTCAACGACAGTCGCATCGTGGACCGGCACGAAGTTATCAAGAATTTTGCTTGCACACGTTGTACGGACTCCCTTAGTAACCATGTTGTCCTTTATCCCCACCGGCAGGCCGAAAAGAACGTTATCAGCGTCTGCCTCACCATTTTGCAGCTGTTCATCCAGTTCTTTCGCTCTCTCCAGGGCGTTTTCTTTATCGACATAAAGAAATGCTCCTATCTGTTCGTCAACTTCCTCAATACGATTCAGAGAAGTCTTTACGAGCTCCTCTACGGTTGCCTCCCCATTATGTAAACGGCGGCTTAGTTCTTTTAATGAATAATCAAATGGTTCCATGCTATCCTGCCTCCTATTCCAGTACGGAAGGTACTTTTATCTGTCCATCTTTTTGAGCCGGTGCGTTTTTCAGTACGTCCTCCTGGGAAAGCGAGGGCTTTACTTCGTCCTCCCGCATTACGTTTCTTACATCGACAACGTGGGAGGTCGGTTTTATATTGACTGTATCAAGTTCATTCAGCCGCTCCGCAGCGGTAATAATATCATCCAGCTGACCGCCCAGATGCTCGACTTCTTCTTCCTGCAGCTGCAGACGTGCCAGGTCGGCAACGTGCCGAACCTGTTTTTTTGAAATTCGTTCCATTTATTTCTTCCTCCTTATATCCCTGTATTCGCACTATGATCGAATGGGGTTCACCTGTTTATATACAATTTCACAAACTTAATTATATCAATGTTTTAGCAAATTACAATCT
>REBZ01000067.1 GCA_007692495.1 Alkalicoccus sp. | reverse complement strand
GTAAGAACAACAAGCAGAACGAGTACTTGACTACTAAAATGGCCCGTCAGGATGATACTTGGCTGCACGTTAAAGATATTCCCGGCTCCCATGTACTCATCAGAGATACCGATCCAGATGACGAAACGATTGCTGAGGCTGCTCTTCTGGCAGCCTACTTCAGCAAAAGCCGTATGTCTTCCAATGTGCCCGTTGATTTCACGCTGATCCGACATGTAAAGAAACCAAGCGGTGCCAAACCCGGCTTCGTAACATATGACAGACAGACTACTGTTTATGTTACTCCTGAGGAGGATACTGTTATCCAATTAAAACAAAACTTAAAAAAGAAACATTCCTGAGTGTGAAAAACGCATACCAAAAGTATGCGTTTATACAGAACGCTGCTGCAGACCACAGTCTATAACCGCTCAGGAACTTTTTCCGAACGAATATACCGGCTGTTTCAAAAAATCACTATGCGGCCTGCATAACAGCTGAAAACCAGCACCGCGGCGGGGTTCAACCGGGAACTTAATGATTTACGTTTCCAACCTTTAGAATAATAATGTCGTCATTATGATAATTAAGTCATCGTTTCAGAACAGTTATTCCAGTCAGTGTATAAGCTCCTTCTCTTAGGTAGTGACCCCTAAAAGTTAGAGTTTTCTTATGAAGCTGGTTGGCCTGAACCGTGGTCTGACGGCGCTTCATCCCACAGGGGTCTCCGTCGTTACGGAGCGAAAACCATCTCTTTATCGAAAAGCTCTGTTACAGTCCAGTGTTGGTATAGGCAGAAAACTTCGCTTCCACTCGGCAGGCTTGCCGTGGAGGAGACATCCTTCAGCCGTCAGGGAAGCCGCGTGCGCGGCAGGCGAAAAAAGCCGCAGACATTCCAAAAACAACACGGAGCTTCAGCAGAGCCTATCGAAAAAAAACGGTTTCAATAAGGAAGTTTTTCATAATAGAAAACTTCTTCTTTCCCTGCTGCAGCCGCAGGGACGACTCCGGAGCGATTAAGGACGAGACGAAGATCCGTTTAGGAAGGAATTAGCTGAGCCCGGCCCGCCCGGAAAGCGTCCCGTAAGGCGGAAGCAGGGAATCGTCTATCTATATATAAAAACACTTTACCAACAGCCTGGAGGCCCGGCAGACAAAGTCTGTCGGGCCTCCAAATGTTAAAATAAGTACATTTCTGTATACAGGAAGCTTTTTTCGACTGCGGCCCCCTGAGAAGACGCTTGCTATTCATTAAAACCGGCTGATCCAGCAGGTTATTTCTTTCTCAGGAACGTATGGTGGGGACCCCGTTGAGACTGTGATGGCTGAAGATCCTTTTCTATGGTACCTGCCCTGGAAATAAAGGAGTGAGAGACAGAATGCTGTCTGCGTTATGGAGATTTCTCATGCATGGGATCCACGGGAATTTTCCTTCATGGCCGATTGGAGTAAAGCAGGGTTTTCTATTAAATAACAATGAATTTTAACATCACTGTTTTCGACAGTTAATCCTGCTTGTAATCCGACTTTTTCACTTTAGTATCCACTTTCATATTTGCTATCAGTGTAATGATTATCATTGCCGGGAGAATCCACAACGGCATTTCAAAGAATATATTAAGGACTATATACAGCATAACCGGGATCAGCATCGAAACTCCGAGCATCAGCAGTTCTTTTCTTTTGTCAGACATATTATCTTCCTTTGCTAAAGTGATTTATTCTTTCTCACTTTAACAGAAATTCTTCCGGCAGGCTATAGAACTCCTACTATGCTGGATTGAAAACTGCCTGCAAAAGCTCCTGCGTATGGTATATGTACTTGATTATTTACTTGTAAAACACTACAGTAAATGTATGACAAATTATGTATTTTATAAAATAAAGAGTTCTACATGCAGCTCATTGGTTTTTTGTAAGGTACTATTAAACCCGCTGAATTAATTTGTTGAATTTTGTATGTAAAATATTTATTAATCCGGCCTCCCCCGGAAAACTAAGCTGCCTTAGAAAATGTATCCTTTTTGAAGGAGGAAGATAATGATTATTCGTGACGAGCCTACTCACTTTATTATGATTACCCAGGAGGACCATGCCACTGTATCCGGAGATATGGCTGCTGCCTGGAACGGGCAGTTCCTTGCCTCGTTGAAACGCGTCGAAGACATGGTGATCTCGGTCTATAACCATGATAAAGCCTGGGAAGAAATCGACGCTTCACCTTTTTACAACGATGCTAAAAACCGCCCCTACTCTTTTATTGACTTTCCAATGAGACCTAAACTGATACATTACAAACACGGGATCGATAAAGTGGAAACAGAGAACCTTTACGCCGGTCTGCTGAACAGCCTTCACTACTGTTCTCTTGTAGATTCTCAGGATACCAGCAGCAAATCATTCGTTGAAAATGAAAAGCTCCGGCAGAAACGAATTAAAAACAAACTGGGGATTACCGGAATAGAACATACTGCAGATATCGAAGACCATTTTCAACTGCTTCAGCTGTGTGACAGCTTATCGCTTTTTATATGCATGAACAGACCGGGCACAGATAAGGTTTATTATAATAACAGGGACGGCTTTAAAAATTCACATAAATTTCCTTTTACAAACGGACAGGATATTACTGCTGCCTGGAAGACGAAGAAAAATCTTCAAATAAATCCATTTCCTTTCAGGGAAAACTTCAGCTCCAAGATCCGCTTCAGATCAGTTAACAAAAAGTCAGTAGAGGAGAACGGCTTAATTTATGCGTGGCAGGAAGCTCTACCGGAAGACCATGTGATAACTATACAGTGCTGACGAAAAATCGTTTTAAAAATGCATTGTTCCAATGAGGAACATAACCACTTTTTAAAGCATAGGAAAAGCCTGTCAAAACTGAATGACAGGCTTTCAAAGTAGTGATGTTTTCTTCCCCGCAAACTTTTAGTTCTATCCATGGAAAATATTTTTGTGCATTTTCTGCTGAAATCGACCGGCTTCACTTATAAGCTGCTTAACCTTCAGGACGGCACGACTTACTCTTCAATTCCTTTACAGCAGCATGGCTGCTGCCCAGCCTAAAATGAGCAGTGGAATGTTAAAGTGAAGGAATGTTGGAACTACTGTATCCCAAATATGATTGTGCTGTCCGTCAGCATTTAATCCGGCTGTCGGTCCGAGCGTGCTGTCAGAAGCAGGACTTCCGGCGTCTCCTAAAGCACCGGCTGTGCCTATAAGAGCAATAACAGCCATTTCGGAAAAACCGAGTGAAGCTGCAAGCGGAACAAATATCGCAGCAAGAATGGGTACGGTCGCAAAAGAAGAACCGATTCCCATCGTTATAAAGAGACCAATCAGAAGCATAGCAATTGCTGCAAGGCCTGTTCTTCCCTCAAACCAGCTGGAAGCCCCTTCAACAAGCAGATCTACGTGCCCGGATTCCCTGATGACTTCAGCAAAGCCTCCGGCTGTTATCATAACAAAACCAATAAAAGCAAGCATTTTCATACCATTCGTCATCAGTTCGTCCGCTTCCTGCAGCGTGAATTTTTTCGTCACGTGAAGGACGCCAAAGTATACATAAAGTATTACAAGGCCTGTGAACACTCCCAGTATCATCGATCCGGAAGTTACCTGCGCAACGAGAACAGCTGTAATAGCTGCAAGGCCTACGAGTACTCCAGCTGTAGAAACCGGACGTTTTGGTGCCTCTTCATTTTCTTCAGTCAATTCTTTATCCACATATTTTCTTGGCTTCCGATAACTGAACAATACTGCGAAAACGAGGCCCAGGAGCATTCCTGTTACGGGAAGAATCATAGCATATGGAATATCTGATGGATTTATTGCCATCCCGCTCGCTTCCATGTTTTCAGCAATTGTACCGTGAAATATTAATCCGTATCCTGCCGGAATTAAAATATAAGGCGCTTTTAAACCGAAAGTCAGTGCTGCAGCTGCTGCTCTCCGGTCCAATGCAAGCTCATTAAATACTTTTAGAAGCGGCGGAATTAACAAAGGTATAAAAGCAATATGCACGGGAACGAGATTTTGTGAAAAGCATGCGATAAGAGCAATGATAAAAAGCATCAGAACTTTTGTCAGTGTTTTTTTTCTTGCTTCCCCTTCCTTTCCCACCAGTATCACAGCAGCGCGAACCATCAAATCCGGCAGACCGGTAAAACTTACTGCAATAGCAAAAGCACCTAATAGGCCATAGCTTAGTGCTATTTCCGCATTTGTTCCGAGTCCTGCACTAAAAATTTCTATAGTTTCTGTTAGCGACATTCCTGCTGTTAACCCTCCTGCTATGGCTCCAAACAGCAGTGCAAGTACAACGTGCACTCTTGAAAGACTTAAAATAATCATTACTAAAACAGCTACAATCACAGCATTCATTAACAATAACTCCCTTATCACTTTAGTTTGATAAATCACTAATGTAAAAAAGACTTATTGAGAATACCACGGGGTTAAAGGGGCGTCAAATTCTTTTTATTGACCATACCGGTTGATGGAGCAGTACTTATTTACTTCCTTCAATTTCTATATGTATCTGCCGAGAAACGCAGAACACGGAAAATCATAATAATATAAATAACAGCATCTAAACTACGAAGGTGTCCCTATTATTTTACATGCAGCCACCATAAGACAAGATACAGATGAAAAAATGCCAAATAGCGTGCACTCCATGCCCCTTCCAGAAGTTCCTCCCAAAAGTAATTCAGCACCCCCATATCAACAGGCCTGTTCATAATAAATAAAAATAACGTTAAAGGAAGTATCATAATTAATCCCGAAACAAATGAGGAGGATATTAATTTCTTTCCATTTAAAACTGTAATAAATGCTTTAATCAACGTAACAGCTGCGAGCAGGACATAGAGGCTCCAGCCCAGAATTGAAAATAAACTATCCATAAATAATCAACTCACTCCTCTGGCTGTAATTTTCAAATAATATCTGACATATCCCCTGTTTTTAAACTGGTAACAAATTCTCATTGAACCGAAGTATGCTGTCAGTCTCAAGGAGGGATAATGCCCATGGAATCACTGCCTTATCTTATTCTATTATTTATTGGATATCTTGTTTATACGCTCGACCATCATAAAGAAGATCTTCCAGTTCCAAGTATACTCGTTATTATTGGTGTTTTCCTGTCTTTTATCCCTTTTTTCAGGGGAGTAGATATCACCGCGAATATAATATATGAAATTTTTCTTCCTGCTCTCCTTTTTACAGGCGCCTATCAGTTTCCCACTGACAGACTTAAACGGTACGCTGCAGGTATAACACTGCTTGGTACCGCAGGGCTTGCTGCAACAGTTTTTTTATCAGGCTGGGCCATTTACCTTATTATGCAGCCTTTCGCTGCTGTCCCGCTGCTTGCCGCACTCCTTATCGCAGCTATCCTCACTCCAACTGATCCTATTTCTGTCATGCAGATTCTCACACAGGATTTAAATGATGAGCTCGTAACAACCATAGTAGAAGGAGAATCTCTGCTCAACGATGGTACAAGCGTCGTTGCATTTGTCTTTTTATTCAGCTGGTACACTGGTTCGACTCCCGGTGTGATGGAAGGAACCGTGCAATTTGCCGTCGTTTCTGGAGGAGGAATACTGGTTGGGCTCGCCGGCGGCTGGTTATTCAGCAGAGCTGTTCACGTGACCCACGAGCGCTATTACCAGATTATGCTCAGTATCGTCGTAGCCTATACTATCTTTTATGCTGCGGAATTTATTCATGTTTCGGGCGTTCTGGCTGTTGTTTTTGCTGGACTTGTTCTTTCATCCACATTCAGCCGGTCCGTAAAAGAAAGACA
This sequence comes from Alkalicoccus sp., assembly GCA_007692495.1. GTDB lineage: Bacteria > Bacillota > Bacilli > Bacillales > Salisediminibacteriaceae > Alkalicoccus. Next base: position 13,949 of record REBZ01000067.1, on the reverse strand, counting down.
TTTCCGCGAAGCTCTCGACGGATTTTGGAAAGTGGTGGAAGTGTCTTTACTTTCCATTCTGTTTCTAATGATAGGTATTACGGCTTCTTCTTATTTGTTACACGATTACTGGCTGCTGGCTGCCGCCATTTTCACGGCACTGCTTGTACTGCGTACAGCCGTTGTTTCCATGTCTGCAGCATTTCTGTCACCAATCGAACCCATTACGTGGAAAGAGCAGCTTCTGATAAGTATTTCCGGTGTGAAAGGTGTAGTTTCCGTATACTTAATTCTTAAACTGGAATCGCTCGCCTCCGCCGATATGGGTATTCTGCTTTCAATCAGCTTCAGTGTTGTCTTCCTTTCCCTGATGCTTCAAAGTATGGCTATTCACCCTGCAGCTTTAAAACTTAAGAAAAGAAAACAGCCCGGGCCTCCTAATCCATAATAAAAGACCGTCTCAGCTGTTTCATTTGAGACGGCCTTTTTTGGAAAGTGCAGCTATTAACAGTGCTCACAGCAGATACATTGATTTGGAAACCAGTGTTAAAATACCTTCACGATTCCATGTTTTTTTTAAAAATTTACTTTATCCTGATTCGTTACAATCAAGAGGGTTTTTCCTTTGTCGAGTTCTTCCTCAAGGTCTTCTGCTTTATCGGAACTAATACCCATTTCTTTCATTTTTGTGCGAAGCTTATCCCCTTTACTTCGAAAAACATTTTTCAATGCAGTACCGGCCCCTGTTTCACTCACTCCAATTTTATTTGCATCCGTACTTTTACGGGTTCTTCTTTCATGATCATTATCGTGGGAGAGTACATAAATGTCGTCGTCACCCACCCCGTCCTTTCGGAGATTCGATATTGATTCGTTAAGACTCTGATCATTATGAAATAATTTGTACTTAGGATCCATTAATAATTCCTCCTTAAATATAATTTCGGCTTTGTTAGCGCTGTTATTCTTTCTAGAATCCTTTTTACCCTCTCTGCCATATGTTCAACCATCCATCAATGAAAATTCTTTTACAACTGCTCTCTTTTCTCATAATACTATCAGGCTTCAGGCAGCCTGATGGACTTCTAAGCATTCACCTCTCCCAAAATGATATTTACAGCAATTTTGTAAGAATAATGCCGTTTCAGGAAATCTAATTTACAATTTAATCTTAAATCGGTATGATAAAGTAGGAAATTACATATAAAGAAAGTGGTGTGACGTTATGCCTTACGAAATTAATGAAACTATGTTGTCAGAAGACCGCATTAAAGATCGAGTTAAAGAACTGGCTGAAGAAATAGAGAAAGATTTTCAGGGTGAGTCTATTGTATTGATAGCAGTTCTTAAAGGGTCGTTTGTATTTGCGGCGGACTTGATGCGGGAAATAAAGAGCAGCGTGCAGATTGATTTTATTTCTGTTTCGAGCTATGGCAGTCAGACGGAAACTACTGGAAAGGTTCGTCTTCTGCAGGATCTTGATACGAATATTACTAATGAAAATGTCATTGTTGTAGAAGATATTGTCGACAGCGGGCTGACACTTGATTTTTTAATCGATCACCTGCACATGCATAAACCTAAGCAGTTAAAAATATGTACACTTCTGGACAAACCAGAGCGGCGCCAAGTTGACCTTCCTATCGATTACGTTGGATTTGTCATTCCTGATGAATTTATTGTAGGATACGGAATTGATTACGCTCAGCAGTATCGTAACCTTCCTTACATTGCAAGCGTAAAAAAAACATAAGCATTTAAAAAGTACGGCTCTGCACCCAGAATGGTCATGACTAATATCGTCATGACCATTCTGTATTTAATAATTTCAGTGCCAGGGTCATTCAGTAAGTTAACCTTGACGGTTAGGTCGGACAATCACTTCGTTCACATCAACATGCTCCGGCTGATTAACTGAATAATATACAGCTTCAGCTATATCTTTCCCCTGAAGAGGTGTTATTTGATCCAGTCCAATTCCTTTTTTCAGCATATTCATCGCTTCCTCATCTGTAATGGAATCCGTCAATTCTGTATCCACTATACCTGGAGAAATGGATGTTGTCCGTACGTTACTTCCGGCTGTTTCTTTACCGAGACCTTCCATAATTACCCGGGCGGCGAATTTAGTACCACAGTATACTGCTCCTGCCGGCATGACTTCATGGCCTGCTATAGAGGAAGTTGTAAGGATGTGGCCCTCATTTCTTTCAAGCATGTGCGGCAGAACGGCCCCTATGCCATAAAGAACACCTTTTATATTAACATCCACCATTTTATCCCACTCATCAACTTTTTTATTTTTTAAGAAGCTGAGCGGCATGAGTCCAGCGTTGTTAAACAGAACGTCGACCTGACCATATTTGTCCAGCGTAAACTTTATTAAATCTTCCACTTCCTGTTGGGAAGTAACATCGGTAGGCTTGACGGAGATTTCACCTGGAAGATCTTTTAAACGGCTCTGAAGATCCTCCAGCCTGTCTTTTCTTCTCGCAGCAACGACTACGTTCGCTCCTTCTTCTGCAAACCGGGCGGCTGTTGCTTCTCCTATCCCGCTGCTCGCTCCAGTAATCACTACCGTTCGTTCACTCCAATTTTTCATATAACCCCTCCTGAATTTGTACTGCTCTTACTGTTCCCGTAATAAACACCAGAAAAACTCCCCTTACCGGGCCGTCTCAGAATGACACTGCCGGTGGCTCATTAAGTTTTTAGTAAATCGTTTATAAATACGTAACTGAATTTGTATATCCTCTTTATATCAGGAAGGGATTTCGTGAATCGGTAAATCAGAGAAATTTCTAAACATTGGAAATAACCTTTACTTCAGGTCCTGAATAGGGAGATTCAAGCACTCCTGAAAAATATAAGCTTTAACAGAACCTAAACTGAATAAATTCCATAATAAAAACTACAGCCGGAAAACATAAATAGTGGTAGAGATCTCGATTCAGCTGGACGTTTTCCTGAGCAACTCCCTTCAGCTGACTTTCACGAATAATCTTTTCGCAAAAGTGGATTTCTGGACTGCGCTGTTCTTCCGGGAGTCGCCATCCTGCGTTACGTACACTTTTAAATACGAGCAGTTTATATACTAAAAAACGAAAACTGTTCGTGTTTTTTAATAAGCTGCATTGTAAAACTGATTCATTTTTCAAGTTAATTAAAATAAATTACTCGCAGTTTGTTTACATAATGTTATTATTGTCAATAATACTTTTTTGAGCTTATTCCGTTTTTGTGCTATCCTGCTTTATATTATATGCTCCGGAGGTTTAATTATGGTGACCATCGTTACCCGTATAACCGCAGTTTTCCTTGTTATAGTGGTTATAATTTCATTTTCGACTTCTCTAATAAATAGTACAGTTTTCTACTATATTACCGGACCGGTACTTTTTTTATTTGGAATCGATGAGTATTTTCGCAGTAAAGGATTCTACAGCTTTTTTCTGCTTGTCGGAGGTTTACTCATTACTCTTTTCACTGTTTTCGGGATGCAGCCAGCCGGAAGCTGGTAACCGTCAAAAAACAGGACGGATGATATCCGGCCTGTTAATAAGCATAGAGCATATGGCTTCTTCCTTCGGAAAATACTTTTCCGGGGCGGGCACATTTAAAGAAGATTTCTTTTCAAGTCTTATATTATCTGCTTTTTTAACATGCGGTACTAAATTTATTTTGCTGCTGTCGTAAGCATACCGAGACCATCCCTGCTGATACAGGAATCTACTTTTTGGAATCCCTCTTTCTGAAGGAGTTCTTTCATAGCTTTTTGAGAAAACCGATGCCTTTTCTCAGCTACTTTCCCCCATTGAATGAGCATCGGACGCTCTTTCGGGGAAAGAGTCTGTGCAGCTTTTTCTGCTTTTGCCTCCGTAAGATGTGGAGCAGGGTTTAACAGAGCGAGATGTCCACCCGGACGAAGAACTCTGAATATTTCCCGGACCATTCTTGATGGATCCGGCATAAGAAAGAGCACGCATGTACACATAACAGTGTCAAACACCTGATCTTCAAAAGGCATGCTTTCGGCGTCCCCCTGCAGAAAATCTACGTTCTTATTCTGCCGTGCCGCTAATTCTTCAGCCACCTGAATCATTCCTGCAGAGATATCGATCCCTACAGCTTTTTGTGAAGAATCAGACTTTCTAATAAGCATTCTGCCGGTTCCACACCCGACATCCAAAAGATAAACCGGATTCGAAAATCCATTCCAATGCCACAGTTCCTCCTGCAGATTGTAAAACCATGGCGAACAGGCCATGGCATCAAAAAAAGCAGTTTTTTCATCAAACTCTTCAGCCGTGAATTTCCTCATCTTCTTCCTGCCTTTCATAATCAGCACTCCAGCCTTCCGGATCTTTCTGCCACATTCTTAAACTTTCCAGCTGCTGTTCAGTTAAATCTCCATTTGAGGCTGCTGTTTCAGCAAGTATACTAAAATTGGTCAGCGTAATTACAGGATAGCTTTTTTCTGAAGCTGCTTTTCCTGCTGCCTCTAGTTCGTATGTAAAAACAGCAATAACTGCTGCAATTTCTGCCCCTGCATCTTCCACAGCCTGAGCAGCGTTAAATGCAGAGTTGCCTGTGGAGATAAGATCTTCGATTATTACTACTTTCGACCCCGGTGCTATTTTTCCTTCTATTTTATTTTCTTTTCCGTGGCCTTTACTGGATGACCGGACATAAGCCATAGGCAGACCAAGCTTTTCAGCTGCCCACGCCGCATGGGGAATTCCTGCTGTAGCTGTCCCGGCCAGGACATCCGCATCGAATTGTTTAATTTTTTCTGCCAGTGCCTCATATACTACCTTTCTTTCATCCGGATAGGAAAGTAGAAGCCGGTTATCACAATAGATGGGCGATTTCAGGCCCGAGCTCCACGTATAAGGGTTATCAGGTGATAGACTGACGGCATTAATTGATAATAAAGTATTTGCTACTGCTGAAGCTGTTTCCATGCGTTTTCCCACTCCCTTTTGTATTTTAAGTAAGCATCCAGGGGATCTTTTTTACTTGTAATTCCTCTTCCTGCTACGATAGCGTCTGCTCTGTTCTGCGCCGCCTGAGCCGGGGTCACTACTCTTTTCTGGTCGTCAGGTGCATCTTCCAACCGTCGGATTCCGGGAGTGATACAAAGAAAACTATCTCCGCAGGCGGCTTTTAATTTTCCTGCTTCCTTCGCAGAACAGACGACTCCATCCATCCCGGCCTTATCCGCCAGTCCCGCTAGCTGCAGGACCGAATTTTCCAGTGATAAGGAAACAGATTGTTCTTTTTTAACCTGGTCGTCGGTTGTACTTGTGAGCTGGGTAACCGCTACTGCTTTTGGCATTTGTATGCCGGCAGGAGTTCCAGCGTAAAGTCCTTCCATTGCTGCTTCCATCATTGATCTTCCTCCGAAGGCGTGCACATTTACAAGGTCTACTTCAAAAGAGGCCAGCTGTTTCATCGCTCTTTTAACAGTCGTAGGTATATCATGAAGTTTTAAATCGAGAAAAACTTGATGACCTGCTGATTTAAGACTTTCCAGTACAGACACACCTTCCCTGTAAAACAGTTCCATACCAACTTTAACGTAGAGAGGCTCTTTGTTAAAAGAGGCCAGGAGCTGGTCTGCTTCCTGTTTAGTCTGCACATCCAAAGCTACTATGACAGGCTTTTCTCCCATGATTTCCAGCTCCTTCCTGTTAATTCTGAAATATTGCTGACATTCATTTCTTTAAGAAGTTCATCCAGGTCATCAATTATCTGCGGACAGGCGAATGGATCGCTGAAGTTTGCCGTGCCTACAGCAACAGCGGAAGCTCCGGCCATAAAAAATTCGATAACATCTTCCGCTGTATAAATTCCGCCCATGCCAATAATAGGAATAGAAACCTTTTGACTTACCTCATATATCATCCGCACCGCTACCGGTTTAACTGCCGGACCTGACAGACCCCCAGTTTTGTTTGCCAGAATCGGTTTGCCGGTCCTGATATCAATTTTCATACCGACAAGCGTATTGATCATGCTCAGACCATCCGCTCCTGCAGCTTCCACTGCTTCAGCCATTTCAGTAATGTTTGTCACATTCGGAGAAAGTTTCACGTATACCGGAACCTCGGAAACTTTTTTCACAGCTTTTGTCAGCCCGGCAGCCATGCCGGGATCACTCCCAAACTGCAGTCCTCCTTCTTTTACATTCGGACAGGAAACATTCAGCTCTACAGCATGGACGTTGGAAGACGCGGAGATTTTCCTGGCTGCCTCTATATAATCTTCTTCCGTTTTTCCGGCGATATTGGCAAGAATCGGTACGTGGAACTTTTCCAGCCATGGAAGTTCATTTTTTACGATGTGATCTACTCCCGGGTTTTGTAGACCGATGGCGTTAAGCATACCACTTTCTGTTTCAGCTACTCTTGGAGTAGGGTTTCCGGCTCTTATTTCAGGTGTAGCTGCTTTTACAGCAACAGCACCGAGCTTGTTTAAATCATAAAATTCAGCGTATTCCTGACCGAAACCAAAACAGCCGGAAGCCGGCATAACCGGATTTTTCATATTCAATCCAGGCAGTTCCACCTGCAGTCTGCTCATACAATTACCTCCCCTGCTTCGAATACAGGACCATCCCGGCAGGCTTTCACGTAGGCTTTTCCTTCAAACGGTTTTTGCTTGTCACATACGCAGGCCAGACAGGCACCTACCCCGCAGCCCATTCGTTCTTCTAGTGAAATATACCCTTTTTTAGTAGAGGCTGTTTCCACCGCCCGGAGCATAGGCTTAGGGCCGCACGTATAAAATACATCGTAAGCCCCTGCCTCAGCTATCGCATCCGTTACAAAACCTTTTCTGCCGTAAGATCCGTCTTCTGTTGTGATGAATACCTCACCGTATTTCTGAAATTCTTCGACAAGAAATATTTCTTCTTTTTTACGGTATCCGAGGATAACTTTCACTTTCGTACCCTGGCGGTAAAGCTGCTCTGCCAGATACAGCAGCGGCGGAATGCCTACCCCTCCACCGACAAGAAGAGCTGTTGATTCCTGTGTAAGCGGAAAACCTTTTCCAAGAGGACCAAGAGTATCAACAGTGTCCCCGGCTGCTTTTTGATTCAAAAGTTTGGTGCCCTGTCCTTCAATGCGGTAAACAATTGTCAGAATGTCCGCTTTCACGCTGCAGATACTGATCGGACGTCTTAGAACCGGGTGACGTTCGCCTACCTTAAGATGAACAAACTGGCCCGGTGTCAGCATGGTTTTCACGCTGTCACCCTGCAGTTTCATCTTAAAAATCTTCGAGGTCAGCTTTTCCTGAGAAAGGACAGTCAGGTTTTCTTTGTTCATATCATCACCGGCGCTTTCGATCGGATTGGTTCAGTTGAAAAGTGCATCGACTCGATAACTCCAAGCACTGCTTTCGTTGTGTCAAGAGAGGTATTGCAGACAATCCCGCGTTCCACGGCTTCCCGGCGGATTCGGAATCCGTCGCTTGCCGGTTGTTTTCCTTTCGTAAGCGTATTTACGACAAACTGGGCACGCCGCTCTGATATAACATCCAGCATATCTGGTTTGCCTGTTCCGAGCTTTGCAATTGTTTCCACCGGCAGACCTTTCTGCCTGAACAGATCTGCTGTACCCTCGGTAGCCATCAGGTCGAATCCTAACCGGTGAAAACGGGAAGCAAGCTGTAATGCTTCATTTTTGTCTTTATCAGCTACTGTAAAGAGAACAGATCCATGCATTGGGATATCCATTCCTGAAGCGATCAATCCTTTGTACAGAGCTTTCTCCAGAGATTCGTCTCTGCCCATCACTTCTCCAGTCGATTTCATTTCAGGACCGAGTGTAATATCGACACTCCGGAGTTTTTGAAAAGAAAACACCGGTACCTTAACAGATACATAGTCCGTTTCCGGAAGAAGACCTGTCGAATACCCCTGAGAAGAAAGGGATTCACCCAGCACTGCTTTAACTGCCGTTTCTGCCATGTTGCATCCTGTAATTTTACTCAGGAAAGGTACAGTTCTGCTGGACCGCGGGTTTACTTCGAGAACATAAATATCGTCATGCTGAATAACAAATTGAATGTTCATTAACCCTTTCACTTCGAACCCTCTAGCCAGGCGGACTGTATAATCAACAATCCGTTTTTTCATCGATTCTTTCATATGCTGAGGCGGGTAAACTGCAATAGAATCTCCGGAATGGACACCCGCGCGTTCAATATGCTCCATAATCCCCGGAACAACGACCGTTTCACCGTCGCTCACAGCGTCGACTTCAATTTCCTGTCCTACAAGATAACGGTCTATAAGCACTGGATATTTTGAGTTGACTCTGACCGCACGCTCCATATAAGTCAAAAGTTCTTCTTCATGATAAAGAATTTCCATTGCCCGTCCACCGAGTACGTAGGAAGGACGGATCAATATTGGATAACCAATGTCACGGGCAATTTTACGGGCTTCCTCAATTGATACAGCTGTTTTTCCGAGAGGCTGTGGGATATCCAGACCAGAAAGTGTAGCTTCAAATTTATCCCTGTCTTCACATGCATCCATATTCTTTAAGGAAGTACCCAGTATGTTGACACCCCTTGCTTCCAGTTCAGAAGCAAGATTCAGGGCTGTCTGCCCTCCGAACTGGACCAGCACACCGTCAGGCTGCTCATTGCGGACGACATTCATGACATCTTCTATTGTTAACGGCTCGAAATAAAGCTTATCCGACACTTCGAAATCTGTGGAAACAGTTTCCGGATTGTTGTTAATGATTACCGCTTCATATCCGGCTTCCCGGATAGTCCGGACCGTATGGACCGTCGCATAGTCAAATTCTATTCCCTGGCCGATTCGTATCGGTCCGGATCCAAGCACGAGAATGGATGGAGTCACTGATTTTTCTGCTTCGTTTTCCTCTTCGTAAGTGCTGTAGTAATAAGGCGTTTCTGATTCAAATTCACCTGCACATGTGTCTACCATTTTAAAAACGGGATAGGCCTGCAGATTTTCCTGACGCTGTTCTGTTTCCTGAAGTGTCCTGCCCGTAAAATAGGCAGCTGCCTCGTTGGAAAATCCAGCCTGCTTTGCTTCCCTGAAGCACTCATCGTCGTCACTGTTATTTTTTAATGCTTCTTCCAGTTCAATGATCCCGGCTATTTCAGCGAGGAAATAGAAATCGATTTTCGTAATTTCGTGAATTTCGCGAAGAGAATGTTTTTGACGTATAGCTTCCGCTACATACAGGAGTCTCTCATCGTCCTGAGCAGCAATTTTTTTCAGGAGATCTTCTCCATCCAGCTTTTTATCCGGCATAAGGTGTATTAAATCCAGCTCCGCCGAACGCACCGCTTTTAGTAATGACTCAGAAAAGGTACGGCCTATTGCCATCACTTCTCCGGTGGCCTTCATTTGTGACCCGAGCGTGCGGTTCGCCGAATCGAACTTATCGAACGGCCAGCGCGGCCATTTTGTAACAATGTAGTCCAAAGCAGGCTCAAAACTTGCATACGTGTTTTTTGTGATCGGGTTCATCAGTTCATCCAGATGGTACCCTGCCGCAATCTTAGCGGACAGCTTAGCAATAGGATAACCTGTAGCTTTGGAAGCAAGTGCCGAAGAGCGGCTCACCCGGGGATTCACTTCGATAATATAATATTGTTCGCTGTGTGGATCTATTGCACACTGAACATTACATCCCCCTTCAATTCCAAGCGCACGGATAATTTTTAAAGATGCATTACGGAGAAGCTGGTATTCCCTGTCAGCAAGTGTCTGACTCGGGGCTACTACAATCGAATCTCCAGTATGCACACCGACAGGATCAATATTTTCCATATTGCAGACAACTATTGCCTGATCACTGCCGTCTCTCATAACTTCATATTCGATTTCTTTAAAACCGGCAATACTTTTTTCGATCAAACATTGATTAACAGGACTTGCATAAAGACCATTTGCCATGATTTCCTCCAGCTGTTCATCACTGTAGGCCATTCCGCCACCGGTCCCTCCAAGCGTATAGGCCGGACGAATAATAACAGGAAACCCTATCCGCTGTGTGAAATTCCTTGCTTCGTCAATGGAATGTACGATATCACTCTCCGGCACCGGTTCATTTAATTCATTCATCAGTTTTCGGAAAGCTTCACGGTCTTCCGCTTTTGTAATCGCTTCAAGATCAGTACCCAGCAGTTCAATTCCGTACCGTTCCAGTATCCCCTGACTGGAAAGCTCCATCACGAGGTTCAGTCCGGTCTGGCCCCCAAGTGTTGCAATAATTCCATCAGGCCGCTCTTTACGGATGACTGACGTTACAAATTCAGCGGTCAGCGGCTCAATATATACTCTGTCTGCCGTTGTTTCATCTGTCATTATAGTGGCTGGATTGGAGTTGACGAGAATAACTTCGTACCCTTCCTCCTTCAAGGCATGACATGCCTGAGTTCCTGCATAATCAAACTCTGCCGCCTGACCGATGATAATCGGGCCGGAACCCACCACTAGTATACTTTTTATATCATTTCTTTTAGGCATGTGTAATCCCCCTCTTTTCTGTCACAAGCTGCTGGAATGTGTCAAACAGCTGTTTTGAATCTTCCGGTCCCGGAGATGCTTCCGGATGATACTGCACACTGAAAACAGGCAGATTTTCGTGCGCAAGACCTTCCACTGACCCATCATTGACGTTGACATGGGTAATTTTCAACGGGGTTTTATCCAGTGATGCTGCTTTTACAGTATAGCTGTGATTTTGGGAAGTAATGGAAACCCTGCCGGTCACGAGATGTTTTACCGGGTGGTTTCCTCCACGATGACCAAATTTCATCTTTTCTGTTTCTGCTCCAAAAGCGAGTGCCAGCAGCTGGTGACCGAGGCATATTCCAAAAACAGGGACTTTTTCTGCCAGTTTTTTAATTTCAGGCAGAACCTGAGCAATATCTTCAGGGTTACCCGGCCCGTTACTGAGCATAATTCCATCCGGAGAAAGAGACATTATTTTCTCTGCGGGAGTATTGTATGGTACAACAATTACTTCGAATCCCCTCCCCAGCAGATCTTTAACAATTCCTTTTTTCGCTCCATAATCGATGAGCACGACGCGGTGATTATTTCTACCGGGATGCCAGAATTGACTTTTCGTAGATACAGCTTCAACCTGACTATTTGACAGCACTGTCTGCTTTAATTCTTTAACGACTTCCAATGTTTCTTCTTCCATACCGCAGATACGGCCTTTTAATGTACCAAAAGCACGGATTATTTTTGTGAGTTTTCTCGTGTCGATTCCCGATATACCCGGAACCCCCGTTTGTTTGAGCCATTCGTCCAGGCTTTTTTCACTGCGGAAGTGGCTCGGATAACGTGCTGCTTCTTTAACGATTACTCCATGAACATTTGGAGTGACACTCTCAAAATCATCCCGGTTAATCCCGTAATTACCAATAAGCGGATAAGTCATTGTTACAATCTGTCCTTTATAGGAAGGGTCCGTAAAAATTTCCTGGTAACCTGTCATACCCGTGTTAAACACGACTTCTCCCGTCACCGGCGATTCTGCTCCGAGAGCTTTTCCTGTAAATGTCACTCCATTTTCTAAAATTAACCGTCGTTTCATACAGAAACCTCCTCTTTTTCTCTCCAGACCAATTTTCCTTCGAATACAGTCATAATAGGCCATCCAGTAAGCTCCCATCCCTTAAAAGGAGTATTTTTACCTTTGGACAAAAACTTATCCGGTTCCACACGGGCTTTCCTGCTGCGGTCGATTATAACGAGGTCTGCTGAATTACCTTCTGACAGCTTTCCATAGGGAAGGCCGAAAGTTTCTGCAGGTTTTTGTGACATCCAGTTAATCAGCTGAGCCTCCGTGACGCATCCGGTTTCAACTAGATGCGTATGTAAAAGCGCAAATGCGGTTTCCAGCCCTACTATCCCGAAAGGAGCCTCCTCAATAGATCCGGACTTCTCCTCTAAAGTGTGCGGGGCGTGATCTGTAGCGATAAAATCAATTGTCCCATCAAGCAGTCCCTCGATTAACGCATATTGATCAGCTTTCGCTCTGAGAGGTGGATTCATTTTAAAGTCCGGATCGTTCCCCGGTATATCATCTTCGTTCAACAGCAGATGGTGGGGAGTCACTTCAGCAGTAACATGAATTCCAGCCCGTTTCGCATCTCTTATAATACGTACAGACTCTTTTGTACTGACATGACAGATGTGATAATGTGCGCCTGTCTGTTCAGCAAGCAGGATATCTCTTGCAATATGAACTGATTCTGCGGCAGGAAGAATTCCTTTAATATTTAACTCATCGGCTTTACGTCCGGTATGAAGTGACCCTCCATATACAAGCGAATTATCTTCACAATGGGCTGCTACAGCTTTATTCAGTGCTGCAGCCTGTTTCATTGCTTCATACATTGTTCCCGCTGTCTGTACCCCTACTCCGTCATCTGTAAAAGCGAAGGCTCCCTGTTCAGAAAGTTGTTTCATATCAGTGAGGTTTTTACCGGCCTGACGCTCCGTGATGGATGCATAAGGAAGCACCCTTATAACAGCATTTTGATATATCTTCTCTAAAACCGTCTTCATCCCTTCTTCCGAGTCGGGTACCGGTCTCGTATTAGGCATAGCGCAGACAGTCGTGAAACCGCCCCTGGCTGCTGCTTCCGTACCTGTTTTTACAGTTTCCTTAGCTTCTCCTCCAGGTTCCCGTAAATGTATGTGAACATCTACGAATCCCGGGGCAACTATTTTTCCGGTTAAGTCGTTAATTACCTCGGCTTCATTGTCCGGAATAATTTGATTAATTTTTTCTATTTTACCACTTTCTGTATTAATCAGCAGATCCAGTTTCGTTACTGTTCCATTTTGATATACTTCTGCGTTTTTAAACAATTGCTTCATAAGATCGTGCTCCCTTCGCTTCCAGAATGTAGGACAACACTGCCTGTCTGGCTTTAACTCCATTTTTCATCTGCTGGAAAATTCTTGCCCTTTCGCATTCTACAAGAGAATCGGCAATTTCAACTCCCCGGTTAACCGGAGCAGGATGCATAATTATCGCATGATCCTGCATAGAAGCTTCTCTCGTTTCCGTTAACCCGAACTTTTCAAGGTAACTTCCAGCACAATCCCTGCCTGACATGTGGCGTTCGCGCTGAATTCTAAGCATCATCATCACGTCAGCCTGTGCTGCAGCTTCATCCATCGGGAGAATCCGTCGTCCTTTTAAATCGTCAGGCATCCACTCTCTGGGACCGGCATAGGAAACTTCTGCACCAAATTCCTCCAGTATGGAGGCGTTAGTATTCGCTACCCGGCTGTGTACAACATCCCCGGCTATGACTACGTGCAGCCCGTTAAGACCTCCAAATTCCTGTTTCATCGTCAAAAGATCCAGGAGAGACTGTGTCGGATGGTCCCCCGCTCCGTCACCGGCATTTATAATTGGAATGTCCAAGCCTCTCAGATTTTCATAAAATTTTGGTTTCGGGTGCCTTATTACAAGAAGGTCTGCTCCTATCGCTTCAAACGTCTTAAGCGTATCATAGAGACTTTCACCTTTTTCTATACTTGAAGCTTCAGAAGTAAAATCCATCCGGTTCAGTCCGAGAGAGGCTTCCGCCATTTCAAAACTGTATTTAGTACGTGTACTTGGTTCGAAAAACATATTTACTACTGTGTGATTCTGTTTCATCTTCTGAGGGGGGATTTCCGCCCGATGCAGAAGATATTCAATTTCAGAAATAGTCATATCCTGAAGAGTTCGAAGCTGCTTCATATTTATTCCTCCTTGGAGGTGCTTTTCTGTAAAAAAAAGCACCCGTTTTTATATACGGGTGCCTTCAGACGGAAGACTCCGCCTGAAACACACCCTTTAACGTCTCGCTGGACGTTATTAAAAGGTGTTATGCTGCTGAACTGTCTTTCATTTTTCGAAACATTTCTTCATCTGTCTGAACACGGTCTCTGCCGG
>REBZ01000118.1 GCA_007692495.1 Alkalicoccus sp. | reverse complement strand
AGAGATTTGATATCCCCCCGCCCAAAAAGAGCATGGGTAATGTTTTCAGCCTGCTTCAGAGACTCCTTCCCGTGTACAAAGGCAGTGAGTTCCTGGGCGAGACGGCGCTGAGCAGCTCTTTCATGCGGACGTTCGGACACTTCTGTTTCCAGCGACTCAATTTCTTCTTTGGAAAGAAACGTAAAATACTTTAAAAATTTGATAACATCGCTGTCATCCGTGTTCAGAAGGAACTGGTAAAACTCGTATGGAGAGGTCTTCTCTGCGTCAAGCCACACTGCTCCCCCTTCTGTTTTACCGAATTTCTGGCCGTCCGCTTTTGTTACGAGCGGAATAGTGAAACCGAAAGCCGGCTCGCGTGCCCCTTCTTCTGTCCCATACATACGGCGGATAAGTTCCAGACCTGCAGTAATGTTTCCCCACTGATCGCTCCCGCCGATCTGGAGTTTAATTCCGTATTTTTTGTGAAGATAGTAAAAATCAAGCGACTGCAGAATCTGATACGTAAACTCAGTAAATGAAATTCCACTCTGTATACGGGATTCTACGGATTCTTTTGCCAGCATGTAGTTTACGCTGAAATGCTTCCCTGTATCACGCAGAAAATCAATAACCGACATTTCCCCTATCCAGTCATAGTTGTTTACGAGAACAGCGGCATGCTCCCCTTCGAAATCCATAAAACGCTCCAGCTGTTCCTTGATTCTGCTGCTGAAGTGCTCCACCACATTCTGCTCGTTTAATGAGCGTTCCGCACTCTTCCCGCTCGGATCACCGATCAGGCCAGTCGCTCCTCCGACGAGCGGATAAGGTTTGTGTCCCGCCAGCTGAAAGCGCCGCAGAGTAATTATGGTGAGAAGATGTCCAATGTGCAGACTGTCCCCGGTCGGATCAAAGCCGCAGTAAAGCTTAACGGATTCCCGGTCCATCAAATCTTTCAGTCCATTTTCATCTGTCACCTGATTTACAAGTCCCCGGTATTTCAATTCTTCCAAAAGTTCCATTCTTTATTCCTCCATTTTCTACTGAAAATTTTCCTTTATTTTTGAAAACGGCTCCATCAGGGTCCCTGCTGCCATAACAGAAAAACTTCACTGTATATACACGTGCAGCCAGTTCTGATTGTTTAACAGGACCAAATAAAAAAGCCCCCTGTCGTTGGACAAGGGACGATTATTACCGTGGTACCACCCAGTTTTGAGAAAAAAATTCTCCACTCTGCCGTTTAACGCCCGGAACGCGCCTTCCATTTCTGAAAGGAAGCTCTAAGACCGTAATTCACTGACACCTCTGTACTGGTTCACATCATCCACCAGCTTTCTGCAACAGGGAAGTATACAGCTACTTTATCTTTTCATCGCTGAATGCTATTGATCTTTATTATTTCTATCACAAAAAATGATTTTTTGTCAAGATCACCTTCCCTTTACTTTCCTTTGCTGCTTATATGTTATAATATAGGGTGATATTGCTATAATTAAGGGGGTTTCCATGTGAGTAAAGGGTCATCTTCATGGAAGAATATATTTCATAAGGAAGGGACATCTGGAGTCACGAAAGGATTTCGTGTTACATCTGCAGTTGTCTGGAATCTGGTATTAGTTATATTTGTAATCGGGCTTATCGGCGTGGCATTTGCAGGCGGTGCCGGTGCCGGCTATTTTGCCTCTCTCGTTCAGGATGAACCGATACGCGATTATGAAGAACTTCACACCGAAATTTACGATTTTGAAGAAGCATCGGAAGTTTATTTTGCTGATAATGAATACTTAGGAGACCTTATAGCTCCTTTGGAACGCAGGGAAGTGGAGCTTGAGGAAGTTTCGGATAACCTTATTAACGCCATTATTGCAACAGAGGACGAATACTTTTTTGAACATGAAGGAATTGTTCCAAAAGCACTGATGCGGGCAGTTATGCAGGACTTCTCCAATGCAGCAACACAAACCGGCGGAAGTACACTCACGCAGCAGCTTGTAAAAAATCAGGTGCTTTCCAGTGAGGTTACCCACGATAGAAAAGCTGTGGAAATTCTGCTTGCAATGCGTGTCGAACAATTTATGGATAAAGAAGATATTCTGGAAGCCTACCTGAACGTAGTACCTTTCGGACGTAATGCTTCCGGTGTTCAGATCGCCGGTGCCCAGGCCGCTGCCGAAGGGATTTTTGACACGGATGTGTCTGAATTAACTATCCCTCAGTCGGCATTTATTGCAGGACTTCCACAGAGTCCCTTTGCGTATACGCCATTTACAAACGATGCTGAGCAGAAAGAATCAATCGAAGCCGGCGAGAACCGGATGGGTACAGTATTAAGCCGTATGAAAGACAGCGGCTATATAGATGAGGAAGAATATGAAGAAGCGCTGAACTATGACATCCGGCAGGATTTCGCAGAACCTCAGCCTTCCAGTTTGGATGAATATCCTTATATTGTAGATGCGGCCCGTGAAAAAGCCCACGGAATCATCATGAACCATTTGATGGACGAAGACGATGTAGTACTTGAAGAAATTGATGATGAAGACTACCGCGCCCTCGTGAGAAGCCGCTATAATGAGGCCGCAGAGGAAGAACTCCAGCAGGGTGGATTTGAAATCCACACGACAATCCACAAGGATATTTACGACGCCCAGCAGGAAGCAGTCGAAGACTTCGAACACTTCGCTCCCAACGAGACAGCAATGATCGAAGTTGGCGAAGAAGGAGAAGAAGAAGAAGTAGAAATGGAATTTATGGAACAGACCGGTGCAGTTATGATCGACAATCATACAGGAGGTATTATCAGCTTTGTTGCCGGCCGGGATTATGAAGAAAGTAATTTCAACCGTGCTACAGGGAACATGCGCCGCCACACTGGTTCTACAATGAAATCCCTGCTTACCTACGCTGTAGGTTTCGAAACGGGATCACTGCAGCCAGGCTACATTACAGCAGACATCCCTTACGATTATGAAGCCGATGAATTCGATGAGGACCCGGCCAACGAAGTGTCCAACTTCGATAACAGCCATTCAGGACTAATTACTGTTCGGGAAGCTCTCTCCCGTTCGAGAAACGTACCTGCAGTAAGAGAAATGAGCTTCATTGACCACGACACAGCAAGAGAAGCACTTATCAATTATGGATTTGAACCTTACATGGGTGGAGATGAAGGTATACCTTACCAGTCTACGGCTCTTGGAACGCTTGGAATGAACGTAGAAGCCAATACGAGTGCTTTTTCCACCTTCGGTAATGACGGAAAGCGAAAAGACTCCTATATGGTGGAGCGTATTGTAGACTCCGACGGCGACACTATTTTTGAACAGAATACGGAAGAGGAAGTTGATATTCTTTCGGAAGAAACAAATTACCTGATGATTGACGTCATGCGGGACGTAATGGAATCCGGTCTTGGTACCGCTCCACAACTCCCTGGTTTTCTTGACTTTGAATCAGATCTGGCAGGGAAAACCGGGACAAGTAACGAAACGCGGGACGCCTGGTTTGTCGGTCTTAACCCAAATGTCACGATGGGTATATGGGTAGGTTATGATACAGAGCAGATTCCTGTACCACAGGAACATGACGGCATTTCCTACGGCCCACGGACACAGATGCTCTGGGCTGAACTGGCTAACGCAGCCTACGACGTCAATGATACGCTGATGGCACCGGAAGAAGAGTTTCAGCAGCCGGATGGGGTCGTAGAAGAGGAAGTCTGCGGGGTGTCCGGAATGGCACCAACTGAACTCTGTGAGGATGCAGGTTTTGTAACTACAGACCTCTTTAATGAAGAGTTTGCACCTTCAGAAGCCAGCGACGATGACACCGTTGATTACGTACAGATTGACGGAGACAATTATCTCGCTCTTGACAGCACGCCTTCTGAGTTTACACGCAGCGGTGTGGCGATGCTTGATGATCGGTTTGACTTTTCCTCGGATGATCTTTCCGAATACCTTCCATCTGATTGGGATGATCTTGCTTCAGCCAGTGAGGAAGCTCCGGACAACGGTCGTACACCTAGCACTATGCCGGATATTGACAGCGGTTCTTCTTCTATCTCTTGGGATGCCCATCCAGATGAAGAAGTAATCGGTTACCGGGTATACCATGCTTCAAGTGAAGGTGGAAGTTTTTCGGAAGTTGAAAGTATACGCTGGGATGACGATTTCGAATACTCCGGCAGTTCAGGAGCCTATCGTGTAACAGCGGTGGACGTTGCAGGCCGGGAATCGAGCCCGAGTAATTCCGTAACCGTTGGATCAGGCTCTACCGACAGCAGTGACGAAGATGATTCTGATGACAATTCAGGAAGTAATGATAATGAAGATACAACCGATAATACTTCCAATAACAACAATAACAGTGTAGATACAGACGATGGAGCCGATGACAATAATTCGGACAACAATACCGGTTCAAACGATAGTGCAGAAAACAACAACCAGGAAAATAATGCCGGGGCTAATAACGCCCCGGCAGACACTGGTTCAAACAATGACAGCAATAACAACTCCGGCGGCGAGGGGAACAATACCTCCAACAACAATGACGGAGGCGGCAATTCCAACAACAATTCCGGCGGCGAAGGGAACAATACCTCCAACAACAATGACGGAGGCGCCGCTTCCAATAACAACTCCGGGGGCGAGG
>REBZ01000074.1 GCA_007692495.1 Alkalicoccus sp. | reverse complement strand
TTGTGAATTGCTTGAATCTGCAGATAAATTAGTTATAATGAGAATATAGTCAAATATAGTCAAAGTCAATTATTGTTTGCAAAAATAAATAACCGGCAGACGACAGTGTTTCTGCAAAGGGAGGGGGATGCGATGCGCAATATTTCGGACGTCATTGAGCAGTATTTAAAGCAGATTATAGAAGGAAATGAAGAAGCACTTATTGAAGTGAAACGGAGTGAACTGGCGAGTCAGTTTGACTGCGTCCCGTCACAGATTAATTATGTTATCCGTACACGCTTTACAGAAGAAAAAGGATATGTCGTGGAAAGTAAGCGTGGAGGCGGAGGCTATATCCGCATTATTAAAAGAGAGCTTGATACCCGGCTTGCCGTATACGATCAGCTTCTCCACCTTATCGGCTCCAGTATGACCCAGCATGCGGCCGAAAGTATGATTGAGCGCCTGGAGGAAGAAGAAATTATTACACTGCGGGAAAGCCGGCTGATGAAGTCTGTTATCGACCGGGAAGTACTTTCGGTGCCGCTTCCTTCCAGGGATCATTTTCGTGCACGCCTGATGAGTGCCATGCTTAAAACGCTGAAGTATAAAACGTCGCCTGATTAAAGGAGGGATTCACATGCTGTGTCAGGAATGCCAGGAGCGGGAGGCATCCCTTCATTTTACAAAGATTATTAATGGTGAAAAAACTGAATTTCATCTTTGCGATATATGTGCGAAGGATAAAGGAGAAGAGCTTCCGGGGGGGAATAATTTTTCAATCCATAAGCTGCTCTCCGGACTTCTCGACACCGGACAGGCATTTTCCAGCCCCTCTCCGGGGAGAAGAAAACAGCCGGAAAGAAACGATCTTCAATGTGAAACGTGCGGCACCACCTACAGACTTTTTGCAGAGCGGGGCCGTTTCGGCTGTGCCGACTGCTATTATTATTTTGATGAAAAGCTTGATCCTGTACTGCGCCGTATCCATGGGGGCAATACAGTACACAGCGGCAAAGTTCCCAAAAGGAAAGGCCGGGACATGCACGTGTACAGAGAAATTGAAGAACTGAAATCAGAAATGCAGCGCCAGATTTCTGAAGAGGAATTTGAGCAGGCAGCGGAAACCCGGGACAAAATACGGGAGCTGGAACATGCGCTGAAAGAGAAGGGAGGAGATGCCTCATGACGCTGAAATCGTTTATGAATGAAGCTCTCAGTCCCTGGATGAAAAACGAAGGGCCGGAATCAGATATTGTGATCAGCAGCAGAGTCCGCCTTGCAAGAAATCTGGAGAAGGTGCCTTTTCCTATCGCTGCATCGGAAGAGCAGCTTGAAGACGTAACGTACCGGATCAGAGAAGAGTTTACCGGACAGGCCCATCAGGATTTCGGGGAACTTTCGCTCGTCAGCATGGCAGACTTAACAGCAAATGAAAAGCAGGTCCTCGTGGAAAAGCATCTTGTCAGCCCGCATTTAACGAGAAAACCGATACACAGAGCGGCTCTTTTGAGTGAGGATGAATCATTAAGTGTGATGATTAATGAGGAGGATCATTTCCGCATTCAGTGTCTGCTTTCCGGTTTTCAGCTGGAAGAAGGGCTGCAGCTTGCTGATTCGATGGATGACTGGATGGAGGAAACTCTGGATTTTGCCTTTGACGAAAGGCGGGGATACTTAACGAGCTGCCCGACGAACGTAGGTACGGGCCTCCGTTCTTCCGTCATGATGCATCTGCCGGCTCTCGTACTGACAAAGCAGCTGAACCGGATTCTCCCGGCAATTAACCAGCTCGGTCTGGTAGTCCGGGGGATCTATGGAGAAGGAAGTGAAGCTCAGGGGAATTTGTATCAAATATCCAATCAGAAGACACTCGGCGCTTCAGAGAGTGATATCGTAAAAGATCTCCGGAGTGTGGTAACACAGCTGATTGAACACGAACGGACGGCCCGTGAGCAGCTCTGGAATGATTCCCGGCTGAAACTGGAGGATCGAATATTCCGGTCCTACGGTCTGCTTTCCTACAGCCGGATAATGGAGTCGAAGGAAGCGATGCGCCGGCTGTCCGATGTCCGGCTTGGAATTGATATGGGAATTATCGAGCACGTTCCGGCAAAGATTTTGAACGAACTGATGGTAATGACCCAGCCCGGCTTCCTGCAGCAGTATGCAGGGGAAAGTCTGAAACCGGAAGAACGGGATCAGCGCCGGGCTTCCTTAATCAGAGAACGGATAAACATGGAGAATAACGAAGAATCTCATGACGGAGGTGGCAAATAATATGATGTTTGGACGATTTACAGAAAGAGCCCAGAAAGTACTGGCACTTGCCCAGGAAGAGGCGGCCCGGCTCGGGCACAGCAATATAGGAACAGAACACGTGCTTCTCGGTCTGGTGCGCGAAGGAGAAGGCATTGCGGCGAAAGCACTGACAGGTCTTGGTCTTGGAGCCGAAAAGATTCAGACGGAAGTAGAAAACCTGATTGGCCGGGGGGATGAAGTAACAAAACAGATTCATTATACGCCCCGCGCCAAAAAGGTAATTGAGCTTTCCATGGATGAAGCAAGAAAACTCGGACATTCCTATGTAGGAACAGAACACATTCTGCTCGGATTGATCCGTGAAGGAGAAGGAGTGGCTGCCCGCGTACTGAATAACCTCGGTGTAAGCCTGAATAAAGCACGGCAGCAGGTGCTGCAGCTTCTCGGAAGCAGCGAAAACAACAGTAACACCCAGCAGCAGGCAGCAGCAGGCGCGGCAAATGCCAGTACGCCGACACTGGATGGTCTGGCACGGGACTTAACGGCGATTGCGAAAGAAGAACAGATTGACCCGGTGATCGGCCGCGCGCAGGAAATTGAGCGTGTTATTCAGATTCTGAGCCGTCGTACGAAAAACAACCCGGTGCTTATCGGGGAGCCTGGTGTAGGTAAAACAGCTATTGCAGAAGGTCTGGCCCAGCAGATTGTTAATAATGAAGTGCCGGAAATTCTCCGTAACAAGCGGGTAATGACACTTGACATGGGGACAGTCGTTGCCGGGACAAAATACCGCGGGGAATTTGAAGACCGACTGAAAAAAGTAATGGAGGAAATCCGCCAGGCAGGAAACGTCATTCTCTTTATCGATGAGCTTCATACACTTATCGGTGCCGGAGGAGCGGAAGGTGCCATCGATGCATCCAACATTCTTAAGCCTTCCCTCGCACGCGGTGAACTTCAGTGTATCGGTGCGACAACACTGGAGGAATACCGGAAGTATATCGAAAAAGATTCTGCACTTGAGCGCCGTTTCCAGCCAATTCAAGTAAACGAACCGACCCCGGATGAGTCCGTTCAGATTCTCAGCGGACTCCGTGACCGTTATGAAGCCCATCACCGGGTAACGATTACGGATGAGGCGATCGACGCTGCCGTGAAACTGTCAGACCGTTATATTTCCGACCGGTTCCTTCCGGATAAGGCCATTGATCTGATCGATGAAGCAGGTTCCAAAGTCCGTCTCCGCTCCTACACGGCACCGCCGAATCTGAAAGAAAAAGAACAGGAATACGAAGAGCTGCGTAAGGAAAAAGATGCGGCGGTGCAGAGTCAGGAATTCGAAAAAGCAGCCTCTCTCCGTGATCAGGAGCAGAAGCTTCGTGAAGAACTCGATGACCTGAAAGACAAATGGAAGGAAAAGCAGGGGCAGGAAGATTCTGAGGTGACACCGGAAGATATTGCTTCTATCGTAGCTACGTGGACAGGTATTCCTGTAAGCAAGCTGGCGGAAGAAGAAACTGACCGCCTTCTCCGTATGGAGGAAATCCTTCACAATCGTGTGATTGGACAGGATGAAGCGGTAACGGCTGTTTCCAAGGCGGTACGCCGTGCCCGTGCCGGACTGAAAGATCCGAAACGTCCGATCGGCTCCTTTATTTTCCTCGGGCCGACAGGTGTCGGAAAAACAGAACTTGCCCGTGCTGTAGCAGAGTCACTTTTCGGGGATGAAGATGCGATTGTCCGTATCGACATGTCCGAGTATATGGAAAAGCACACGACAAGCCGTCTCGTTGGTTCTCCTCCGGGCTATGTCGGACACGAAGACGGTGGGCAGCTGACGGAGAAAATCCGGCGCAAGCCGTACTCGGTCATTCTCCTCGATGAGATCGAAAAAGCGCACCCGGAAGTATTCAACATTCTTCTGCAGGTGCTGGAAGACGGTTTCCTGACAGATTCCAAAGGACGCCGGGTCGATTTCCGCAACACGGCAATCATTATGACTTCCAACGTCGGAGCAAGCGTTCTCCGTCAGGAAAAGAGTGTCGGCTTTACAGCCCAGCGCGGGGACGAACAGTATCAGGATATGAAAGGGAAAGTAATGGGAGAGCTGAAAAAATCCTTCCGTCCTGAATTCCTGAACCGTATTGATGAGATTATTGTCTTCCACTCTCTGGAGAGGAAGCATATCAAACAAATTGTCTCCCTGATGTCCGATCAGCTGAAAAAGCGTCTGAAAGAGCAGGGAATTGAATTTGAACTGACGGAAGCCGCAAAAGCAAAAATTGCTGATGAAGGTTTCGATCCGGAATACGGAGCGCGTCCGCTCCGCAGAGCCCTTCAGAAACAGGTGGAGGACCGACTTTCCGAAGAACTTCTCCGTGGATCTATTGCTAAAGGCCAGAAAGTACGTCTTGGTATCCGCGATGGAGAATATTATGTAAGCAAGGCAGAAGAAACAGTATAAACAGACCGATTTTAATAATGAAAAACTGGGGAAGCCTCCGCATTGAGGCTTCCCCTTTTATAGTAGTTTTGATGAAGCCGGCTGTGCATGAGGTGAACAAATCAGCTCTTCCAACATGCTTTGGAACCCCGGTATCCCAATACCGGCAAAGAACAATATCAAAACGTCTGCTGAAAATACAGCAGGAAGTTGAAAATATATTCCCAGAGCAGAATATGCCGCAGGGGGCGGCTCTGCATGCTAAAATAGAAGGATGAGTTTCAGGAAAGGAGGAAGAGAAATGGCAAAACAGAAAACAAAATTTGTCTGTCAGGACTGCGGGTATGAGTCCATGAAGTGGATGGGCAAGTGTCCAGGATGCCACAGCTGGAATACACTCGTAGAAGAGATGGAAGCGGCACCGAAGACAAAGCGGCGCGGTTTTTCTACCGGAGACGGATCAAGATCTGTTAAACCCGAACCTATTACAAAAATTGAAAGCAGGGAAGAGGCGCGGACGAGTACCCATATTGATGAGCTGAACCGCGTGCTCGGCGGAGGAGTAGTGCCTGGTTCCCTCGTCCTTGTCGGCGGGGACCCGGGAATCGGTAAATCAACGCTCCTCCTCCAAGTATCAGCCATGCTTGCTGCAAACAAAAAAAGGGTACTCTACATATCCGGGGAAGAGTCCGTTAAACAGACAAAACTGCGTGCTGACCGCCTGGGAATTGAGGAGGACGAACTGCTCGTTCTTGCAGAAACAGACGTGGCCGTCATTGAACGGGTCATTGAAGAAATGCAGCCGGCGCTTGTCATTATCGACTCTATACAGACAGTGCATATGGACGACGTTACGAGTGCTCCGGGAAGTGTCTCCCAGGTAAGGGAATGTACTTCTGCTTTTATGCGTGTTGCAAAAACGAAAGGGATTGCTGTCTTTCTTGTCGGCCATGTAACGAAGCAGGGAGCTATCGCAGGACCGCGTATTCTTGAGCATATGGTGGACACGGTGCTTTATTTTGAGGGGGAACAGCATCATACGTTCCGTATCCTCCGCGCAGTAAAAAACCGCTTCGGTTCTACAAATGAAATTGGTATTTTTGAAATGAAGGAAAGCGGACTGGAAGAAGTACTCAATCCTTCCGAGATTTTTCTTGAAGAACGGTCTGCAGGAGCAGCCGGTTCAGCTGTTGTTGCCTCGATGGAAGGAACGAGAACGGTGCTCGTAGAGATCCAGGCGCTCATTTCTCCGACAAGCTTCGGAAATCCCCGCCGTATGGCGACAGGAATTGATCATAACCGGATTTCGCTCATTATGGCTGTATTGGAAAAAAGGGTGGGAATGATGCTTCAGAATCAGGATGCTTACATTAAAGTGGCCGGCGGAGTCAAGCTGGATGAACCTTCCATTGATCTCGCCATTACTGTAGCCATTGCTTCCAGTTTCCGTGACGTTCCGACAGAGCCAGGGGACGTTATTATTGGAGAGGTGGGGCTTACAGGTGAAGTGCGCCGCGTTTCCCGTATTGAGCAGCGGGTAATAGAAGCTGCAAAGCTCGGATTTACACGGGTTATTGTCCCATCAAAAGTACTGGAAGGCTGGCAGGCGCCGGAAGGCATCGAGGTTGTCGGCGTGCAGACAGTGAGTGAAGCACTGGAAATAACGTTAGGAGGGAAGACACGTGGAACACCATCGTTCGAATTATGATGACAATTTCATTAATGAGGTACTGCAGCTTGTTTCCCCGGGGACACCGCTCCGCGAAGGTATCGATAACGTTCTGAGAGCCGGAACCGGCGGGTTGATTGTTCTCGGCTACAACAATGAAATGATGAATATCGTTAACGGGGGTTTCTTTATCAATACCGATTTTTCCCCGGCTTATTTATATGAGCTGGCAAAAATGGACGGAGCGATCATTCTCAGCGAGGACGGCAGCCGGATTCTTTATGCGAATACGCAGCTCGTGCCGGAAAATTCCATCGATTCCACAGAGACCGGGATCCGTCACCGGACTGCCCAGCGTGTAGCCAGACAGACAGGGAACCTCGTTATCTCTATTTCGCAGCGAAGAAACGTCATTACTCTTTACCAGGGGCAGTACCGCTACGCCCTGAAGGATATCGGCGTAATTCTGACAAAAGCCAATCAGGCGATTCAGACACTGGAAAAATACCAGGCCGTTCTGGATCAGAGCATTACGAACCTTGGTGCACTGGAATTTGAAGAACTCGTTACTTTTCAGGAAGTGTCCCAGGTGATGCACCGGATTGAAATGGTTCTCCGCATTAAAGGTGAAATTTTAAATTACGTGAACGAACTGGGGGATGAAGGACGTCTGATTTCCATGCAGCTGGAGGAGCTTGTAATGAACACGGAACAGGAAGCCCTGCTGCTGATTAAGGATTATATGAAAGAAGAAGACCAGAGTCCAAAGGATACGCTCCGAAAACTGAAGCGGCTTTCCAATGAAGAACTGCTCGATGACAATGTCATCGTGAAACTTCTCGGCTACGGAAAAATATCGAACCTGTCAGAATACGTTCTTCACCCGCGGGGGTACCGTATATTAAACAAAATTCCGAGGCTTCCTATCATGGTTGTAGACAACCTTGTCCGTGAATTCAGCGAACTTTCCCGTATCACAAGAGCTTCCATTAAAGAACTGGATGAAGTGGAGGGTATCGGGGAAGCACGTGCAAAAAAAATCAAAGACGGACTAACGAGAATTCAGGAACAGCTTTTTATCGACAGACATATTTAACTGAAAACCTCAGTTGACACTGGTTATATGGGAAGGTAAAATGAAAGATTACTCAAATTGACAGACAATTCCGGCGGTGGTAAAGTAATACCAGGAATATGTAACTTTTTGTGAATTAATGCCTGCTGCAGTCACTTAAAGCGAATTTAGCTATATTAAAAAGAAGGAGGTGACGGAAATGCTGCATAAGATCGTACAGATGGTGATTCTTTTTATTGGAGGAACTATCGGTTATTTATTCCTGCCGGATGTTCTGCAGGCTCTGCCTGTTGATAATGTGCCGGAATGGCTGACGAATGAATTTGCCGGTGCCGTGCTTGGTGCAATTATATTATTTTTCCTACTTTTCTGGTTTACGGACAATATCGTCGGCTTTATCCGCTACGTGGAAGAATCCATCATGAAATATCCTGCGACGGATCTGATTTTCGGAACGATCGGTCTGCTGGTCGGTCTCGGGCTGGCTTCACTGATTACCGTGGCGCTGATGAGCATGGAAATACCGATAGTCAGTTCGATTCTTCCGGTGCTTCTCACCTTGTTTTTCGGATATCTCGGCTTCCGTGTCGGTTTTCAAAAGCGGGATGAACTGATGAACCTTTTTCCTGTCGGGCGCAGTCAGTCTAGAAACGAGAAAAAAGAAGAGTCTGCAGAGCCTGCACGGAAAAATGAGGCGAAACTGAAAATTCTCGATACGAGTGTAATCATTGACGGCAGAATAGCCGATATATGCCAGAGTGGATTTATCGAAGGTACGCTGATCATTCCGGAGTTTGTGCTGGAGGAGCTGCAGCATATCGCTGATTCTTCGGATGCCCTGAAAAGAAACCGGGGACGGCGCGGGCTGGATATTTTGAATAAAATCCAGAAAGAACTCGATGTGGATGTGGAAATTTACGAAGGAGATTTCGAAGAGATACAGGAAGTCGACAGCAAGCTTGTCAAACTGGCGAAGGTGATGAACGGCTTTGTAGTGACAAACGATTTCAACTTGAATAAAGTATGTGATCTTCAAGGGGTGGCAGTTCTGAACATCAATGACCTGGCCAACGCCGTGAAACCAGTTGTTCTTCCTGGAGAAGAAATGCCGGTACAGGTTATTAAGGATGGCAAAGAGCAGAATCAGGGGATCGGTTATCTGGATGACGGCACGATGATCGTTGTGGAAGAAGGCAGCAGCCAGATCGGCAAAACGATTGAAGTTGTCGTAACAAGTGTTCTTCAGACTTCTGCCGGGCGAATGATATTTGCTAAACCGAAAGCACTGGAGAAAGCTCAATAATTAAAAAAGGACGATGGGTATGTCTAGTTATCAGACCGTACTGCTTGCGGCCGGGCAGGGGAAAAGAATGCAGGCCGGACGCAATAAGCAGTTTTTAACGATTGCCGGAACTCCTCTTCTTATTCACACACTTCGTGTGTTTGAAGAGGATTCGTTCTGTCAGGCAGTCGTGCTTGTAGCCAATGATCAAGAAACAGAAGAAATCCGGGCCCTTCTTCAAGAATGGGGACTCGGTAAAAAAACAGCGATTGTTTCCGGCGGGAAAGAGCGTCAGGACAGCGTTTCCTGTGGATTGAAGGCGCTGTCGGAAAACGGAGCCGCCAGGAAAGAAACTGTACTTATCCACGACGCAGCAAGGCCGTTTGTTACGAAAGATAAGCTGAGGCAGCTGTCGGAAGAAGCGGCGGCTTCCGGGGCGGCCATTCTTGCGGTACGTGTGAAAGATACGGTGAAGGAAGTAACCGCCGGTATGATAACAAAAACAGTGGACCGCTCCAGACTGTGGGCTGCCCAGACGCCTCAGGCATTTTCTTTCGAGGTGATTGCTTCGGCCCATAGAAAAGCGGAAGAAAATAACTATCTTGGAACAGATGATGCCAGCCTGGTTGAATATACAGGCGGAGCCGTTACAATAGTAGAAGGAACATATGAGAATTTCAAAGTAACCACACCGGAAGATATGATGTTTGCAGAAGCAGTCGTCAGAAGCCGGCAGGAGGGAGAGCGTAAATGAAGATTGGACAGGGTTTCGACGTGCACCAGCTTGCGGAAGGAAGACCGCTGATTTTAGGGGGTATTGAAATACCTCATGACCGGGGACTGCTCGGCCATTCAGATGCGGACGTGCTGCTTCATACGATTGCTGATGCAGCTCTCGGAGCAGTTGGTGAAGGAGATATCGGACGGCATTTTCCGGATACTGCCCCGGAATTCAAAGATGCTGATTCTGCAGAGCTTCTTTCCCACGTGTGGAAAATAGTTGATAAAAAAGGATACCGTCTCGGCAATGTGGACTGTACGATCATGGCCCAGAACCCGAAAATGGCTCCGCATATTCAGGCGATGCGGGAGCGGATTGCAAGGCTCCTTCATGCGGACATTAAGCAGGTGAATATTAAAGCAACGACGACAGAAAAGCTCGGATTTACCGGGCGGGAGGAAGGAATTGCGTCCCAGGCAGTCCTTCTGCTGAAAGAAAAATCTTAAAAACACTTAAGAAGCTGCTCCGGCAGTGATAAAATAGACGAAGATTTTACAGCGAGGAAGGTGTCATACTATGACAGAAGATATTCGAGTCCGGTTCGCGCCGAGTCCTACGGGACATCTGCATATCGGCGGAGCGCGTGCCGCATTGTTTAATTATTTATTTGCCCGCCATCACGGCGGTACATTCGTTGTCCGGATTGAAGATACCGATCAGGCAAGAAATGTCGATCAGGCGACAGAAAAGCTGCTTGAAAGCCTGAAATGGCTTGGTCTGGACTGGGACGAAAGTGTAGATAAAGGAGGTCCATACGCTCCTTACAAAAGCATGGAGAGACTTGATACGTATCAACAGTACGTGGATCAGCTGCTTGCTGAGGGGAAAGCCTACCACTGCTATATGACTTCCGAAGAACTCGAAAAAGAACGGGAAGAACAGCGCGCACGCGGAGAAACGCCGATGTACAGCGGGCGTGACCGCAACCTTACCGAAGAGGAGAAAAAAGCCTACGAAGCCGAAGGACGAAAGCCGGTCGTACGTTTTCTCGTACCAAAAGGACAGGACATTCACGTCCAGGACGAAGTGCGGGGCGACGTAACCTTCGAATCGGACGGCATCGGTGATTTTGTTATCGTGCGTCAGGACGGGATTCCGACATATAACTTCGCTGTGGTCATTGATGATCATCTGATGAAAATCAGCCACGTTATCCGCGGAGAAGAGCATCTTTCCAACACGCCGCGTCAGGTGCTTTTGTATGAAGCACTGGGCTGCGAGGCACCGGTCTTCGGCCATGCTTCGCTTATTCTGAATGAAGACCGCCAGAAAATGAGCAAGCGGGACGAAACGATTATCCAGTTTGTGGAGCAGTACCGGGAACTGGGATACCTTCCGGAGGCTATCGTAAACTTTATTGCTCTCCTCGGCTGGTCTCCCGGCGGGGAGCAGGAGCTGCTGACACTTCAGGAGCTGGAACAGGAATTCCGTCTGGACCGGGTCATTAAAGCGCCGGCGGTATTTGATACGCAGAAGCTGGAATGGATGAACAACCAGTATATGAAAGCAGCGGATGAAGACCGTGTCGTCTGGCTTGCTCTTCCCCACCTTGTAAAAGCGGGACGTCTCCCGGAAAGAATGACAGAAGAGCAGCGGCAGTGGGCCTATGATCTGATCGTACTGCATCAGGAAAAGATGAGCTACGGTGCACAGATTGTGGAGCTGACAGAGTTGTTCTTCAAACAGGAAATCGATTATAATGAAGAGGCACAGGCCGTCCTGAATGAGGAGCAGGTGCCGGAAGTTCTTGCAGCTTTCCGGGATAAGCTTCTGGATCTGGAGACGTGGACTACTGATGACATTAAGCAGTCGCTTAAAGCAGTCCAGAAAGAAACCGGCCATAAAGGGAAAAAGCTTTTCATGCCGGTACGGATAGCCGTAACAGGCCAGATGCACGGTCCGGACCTGCAGAAAACAATTATCCTTCTAGGAAAAGATGTCGTCATCAAGCGGCTGGAGCAGCTGCTTGCCTCATAATTTAAAGTAGACCGGTATCGGAAGAAGTAGTCTGTATTCCCATCCCAGAGAGAGCCGCCGCGGCTGGAAGCGGCTCATGTGGAAACAGGCGAAATGCACCCGGAAGCACGTCCGGTCACAGTTATTTAAAGCGGGATGCAGCTGAAGCATCCAAACAGAGTGGAACCGCGCTGTCAGGCGTCTCTGTGTCCAAAAGGCACAGAGACGTTTTTTTATCTTCTATATTAAGAAGATAGCCGAGAGGAGGTACTTATATGTTAAAAACACTGAAAAATGATGTAGATGTTGTACTGGAACGCGACCCTGCAGCAAGAAACCGGCTGGAAGTCATTATGACCTACTCCGGAGTACACGCCGTCTGGGCCCACCGGCTGGCCCATTCTCTCTGGAAAAAGCGCCTGTACTTTCCGGCGAGATTCCTTTCCCAGGTGAGCCGCTTTTTTACAGGAATCGAAATTCATCCTGGTGCCCGGATAGGAGAACGGCTTTTTATTGATCACGGGATGGGCGTCGTTATTGGAGAAACGTGTGAAATCGGCGACTGTGTGACTATTTTTCAAGGAGTAACCCTTGGAGGAACCGGGAAGGAAAAAGGGAAACGTCATCCGACGCTGGAAGACCATGTGCTCGTTGCTTCGGGTGCAAAGGTGCTTGGTTCCATGCGGATCGGCAGGAATTCCCGTATCGGGGCCGGCTCGGTCGTTCTTAAAGAAGTACCTCCGAATTCAACGGTCGTCGGCATTCCAGGCCGCATCGTCGTTCAGGACGGAGTGAAAGTCGGAGACAACCTGGACCATATTAATCTCCCGGACCCTGTCGCCGACAAATTCCAGCAGCTTGAAAAAGATCTTATCCACTTGAAACGTGATGTAAAGGAAATGCGTGAAAAGCAAAAAGAGAAGGAAAAAGGGAAGGTGTAACTCAGGGATGACTATTCAGCTTTACAATACACTTACAAGACAGAAGGAAACGTTTAAGCCCATGGAAGAGGGCAGGGTAAAAATGTACGTGTGCGGTCCGACTGTCTACAATTATATTCATATCGGCAACGCCCGACCGGCGGTTGTTTTTGACATGGTCAGGCGGTATTTGGAATACCGCGGGTATGATGTTACTTATATATCCAACTTCACGGACGTGGACGACAAAATCATTAAAGCCGCAGAGGAGATGGGG
Source organism: Alkalicoccus sp. (assembly GCA_007692495.1). Lineage (GTDB taxonomy): Bacteria > Bacillota > Bacilli > Bacillales > Salisediminibacteriaceae > Alkalicoccus. The sequence continues at coordinate 7,335 of REBZ01000074.1, read as the reverse complement.
GAAGACGTAATGGCTGTGGCCGAGCGGTTTATTGAAGCCTATCACCATGATACCGGAGCTCTCGGTGTCCAGCAGGCCGACCTTCATCCCCGCGTGACGGATACGATGACGGAAATTATCGATTTTATTTCCCGTCTGATAGACAAAGGATATGCGTATGAATCGCAGGGAGATGTGTATTTCCGGACCAGGCGTTTTGAAGGCTATGGCAAACTGTCCCATCAGTCCGTTGATGATCTGCAGGCAGGAGCCCGCGTGGAGCTGGGAGACAAAAAAGAAGATCCACTCGACTTTGTGCTCTGGAAAGCAGCGAAAGAAGGGGAAATTTCCTGGGACAGCCCGTGGGGCCAGGGTCGTCCGGGATGGCATATCGAATGCTCGGCGATGGTAAAAAAATACCTGGGGGACACCATTGATATTCACGCCGGTGGTCAGGATTTGTCTTTTCCGCACCACGAAAACGAAATTGCCCAGTCGGAAGCGTTAAACGAAAAGCAGATGGCCAACTACTGGATCCACAACGGCTACATTAATATCGACAACGAAAAAATGTCAAAATCACTTGGGAATTTCATTCTCGTCCATGACATTATCCGGCAGTTTGATCCGGAAGTAGTCCGGTTTTTTATCGTCAATGCCCACTACCGCAGCCCGATCAACTTCAGCGATGAGCAGCTGGCCAGTGCTAAAAGCAGCCTGGAGCGTATTAAAACAACTTATAAGAACCTGCACGAACGCAGAAAAGCAACCGCTGATCTCGGGCTGGAAAAAGACAAATGGATGAAAATTATCAAAGAGCACGAGGAACGCTTTACGGCAAGTATGGATGATGATTTCAACAGCGCCAATGCGGTAGCGGTGATATTTGATCTTGTCCGTCAGGCGAATATTTATTTGAATGAAAATCATACGAGGGAAGATGTGCTTGAAGCTTTCGTGAAGCAGTTTGAAGATATGGCTTTCGTCCTTGGCATGACGCTCAAAATCGAAGAGGAAATTCTCGATGAAGAAGTAGAGGCCCTGATTGAAGAACGGGTGCAGGCCAGGAAAAACAGGGAGTTTCAAAGAGCTGACGACATCCGGGATGAATTAAAGAGCCGGAATATACTATTGGAGGATACTCCGCAGGGCACGCGCTGGAAGCGGGGGGAAGCCGATGAGGCTGAATGAAAACGTCCAGGAACCTGAACAGCTGAGCGGACTGACCCTCGCCTACATGGGAGACGGGGTTTTTGAAATGTATGTGCGTTTCCGCCTTATTGCCCGTGGCGGGGTGCGTCCTCATAAACTGCACCGTGAGGCAAAGCGCTACGTATCGGCGAAAGCCCAGTCCAAGATTTTAAAGAAGCTTCAGGAAGATGACGTTCTGTCAGACGAAGAAGTTTCCGTCGTCCGACGGGGAAGAAATGCGAAGTCCGGCACAATTCCGAAAAACACCGACCGGGCAACCTATCAGAACAGTACGGCATTTGAAGCGCTGATAGGTCTGCTCTATCTTACCGGACAGCAGGAACGTCTGGATGAAATCGTACAAAAAGCATTCGACGTTGTCGAAGAAAAGGAGGTATCCCGTGGCTGAAGCAGAGGATTATGTAGCAGGAAAAAATCCGGTCATTGAAGCACTGAAAGGAGAACGGACAGTTCATAAAGTGCTGATAGCCGAAGGAACGACGAAGGGACAGGTACAGCAGGTGATGAAACTGTGCCGTGACAAAAAAGTACAGGTGCAGAATGTTCCGAAGAAGAAGCTCGATCAAATAGCAGGTGCACACCACCAGGGAGTTCTTGCCTACATCGCGGCCTTTGAGTACGCAGAGGTGGATGAACTTTTCGACCGCGCGGAAGCACGAGGGGAACTACCGTTTATTCTGATTCTCGATGAACTGGAAGACCCGCATAACCTTGGATCCATTCTCCGGACAGCGGATGCTTCGGGAGCGCACGGGGTGATTATCCCGAAAAGACGGTCTGTCAGCCTGACGGCTACTGTCGCAAAAGCATCAGCAGGAGCAATAGAATACGTCCCGGTAGCGCGGGTGACAAACATTGCCAAGACGATGGATGAACTGAAAGACCGGGGACTCTGGTTTGTCGGAACCGATGCCAAAGGAAGTCAGGATTACCGGGAAGTGGACTTTGATATGCCGACAGGAATCGTTATAGGAAGCGAAGGAAAGGGGATGAGCCGTCTCGTCCGCGAAAAGTGCGATTTCCTCGTGCAGATCCCTCTGCTCGGAAAAGTAACTTCCCTGAATGCTTCCGTGGCCGCATCTCTTTTAATGTACGAAGTATACCGCCGCCGCTCCCCGCTCTCAGAGGGCGGACGATGAAACGTCTGCTTTTTGTAGACGGCTATAACATCATAGGTGACTGGCCGGAACTGAAGACCCTCCAGGAAAAGGATCTGGAGGGTGCGCGGGATATGCTCATCGAAAAAATGGCGGAATATCAGGCATATACGGGCGTTGAGGTTACGATTGTTTTCGATGCCCATATGGTTCCCGGCCTCGGAAAAAAATACCATCAGTACGAACTCGGTATAATTTATACGAAAGAAAAGGAAACAGCCGACGAATGCATAGAAAAACTCGTGAACGAAAAGAAGCGGGTGGACCGCCAGATTTACGTAGCAACCTCCGATTTTATGGAGCAGAGAGTCATTTTCGCAAGCGGAGCCTATCGTAAATCAGCGAGGGAGCTGCGAACGGAGATGGAGCAGATAGAGCAGGGGATCAGGGTCGATGTGGAAAAAACGAAAACGCTGAAAGCGAGAACGAAACTGCCTATCGACAAAGAAATGGCAGAACTTTTTGAAAAATGGCGCCGCGGAAAGCGGTAACTGGTTGCGATTTCCTTTTTTATCAAGTATACTGATGATACTATCAGGCGTCCTGCACAGTTGGGCCCTGGCAGACTAGAGTACGTTTTTTCCGGCGGCTGCGGAAAAAACAGGTCGGAGGGATGGCTGTGGCTGTGAACTTCATGGAGAAGGGAATGCAGGAAAAATATCGTGCCGTAAGCGATGAAACACTTGTCAGCTATGTACGTGAAGGTGACACCGGGGCCTTGGAATATTTAATTACCAAGTACCGAAACTTTGTGCGTGCAAAGTCCCGGGCGTATTTCTTAATAGGAGGGGATCACGAAGACATTGTGCAGGAAGGAATGATCGGGCTCTATAAAGCGATCAGAGATTTCCAGGGGGATAAACTTTCCTCTTTTCGTGCCTTTGCCGAGCTGTGTATCACCCGCCAGATTATTACCGCCATTAAAACAGCAACCCGGCAGAAGCACATTCCACTGAATTCGTATATTTCCCTGGACAAGCCGATCTATGATGAAGAGTCGGACCGGACACTGCTGGATGTACTGACAGGGCACGGAGTGACGGATCCGGAACAGCTTCTGATTAATCAGGAGGAATTTCACGACATTGAGATGAAGATGGGGGAGCTGCTCAGTGAACTGGAACGCGAAGTTCTGATGCAGTATCTCGAAGGCCGTTCCTACCAGGAAATGTCGGAAGATTTAAAAAGGCACGTAAAATCAATTGATAACGCGCTGCAGCGGGTAAAACGAAAGCTGGAACGCTATGTGGAACTGAAAGAAGTAAAAATACCATAAAGCACCAGCGCTTCCGGCGGATCTGTAAAGCTGGGAGTGCTTTTTTGTAGGCATACTTAAAAATTCATGACGAAGGTGAATCCTCCGGCGGTGTGATTGCCGGACGACATTGACACCGGAGCCTGGCGTGTGATAAGTTCAATTGGTATGTATACGTACGCGTAAGGAGGTGGAGAGTTTGAAAAACAAGACGGCTCTCGCCTGTCAACGCTGTCAGACACGCAATTACTGGACTACAAAAACATCTAACAGCCGGGAAAAACGGCTTCAGATAAAAAAATACTGTAAAAAATGTGCTGCCCATACAATGCATGCGGAAACAAAGTGAGCGGACTGGAGGTGTATGGAATGGCTGAAGGTGCAAAAAAACCTGTCAGGTTTTTAAAGGAAGTAACGACAGAAATGAAGCGGGTAACGTGGCCGACGGGCAGAGAACTCCGTAAGTACACGGGTGTTGTTGTTGCCACAGTAACGTTCATTGCGATCTTCTTTGCAATCTCTGACTTCATTATCTCGTCGCTTCTGCAGTTGATCGCTAATTAAACCACGGCGCGTAAGTCTATGAAACGCCGTAAGAGGAGGGAAAGGCAGGGTCGCCCTGACTATATGGATAAAAACTGGTATGTAGTACACACGTATTCCGGCTATGAAAACAAAGTGAAGACCAACCTGGAAAAGCGGGTGGAGTCCATGGACATGGTGGACAAAATCTTCCGCGTTCTTGTTCCGGTCGAAGAAGAAACAGAGATCAAAAACGGTAAGAGCAAGCAGGTGACTAAAAAAGTCTTCCCCGGGTATGTCATCGTAGAAATGGTCATGACAGATGATTCCTGGTATGTTGTGCGCAACACGCCGGGAGTAACAGGGTTCGTCGGGTCCTCCGGCGCAGGATCCAAGCCGACGCCGCTTCTTCCGGAAGAAGCGGAAGCTATCCTGAAGCAGATGGGTGTGGCATCGCCCAAACAGGAAGTGGATTTTGAAATCAAAGAATCCGTCAAAGTCAAAGAAGGTCCTTTCGCCGACTTTACCGGTACAATTGAAGATATTTCCGCTGAAAAGCAGAAGCTGAAAGTGCATGTGAATATGTTCGGACGGGAAACGCCGGTGGAGCTTGACTTCAACCAGGTGGAAAAAATCTAATTCGATCACTAAAAACACCTTGTCAACGAGGTGTGGAAGTGATAGAATTTGAATGTTGCTATGGAACGTGGACAATTGTTCACGTTTTTCCTGCTGAAAAGCAGGTTTTATGAGTGGGAGAGCATAAAGCTCGGTTTACCACATCACGGACTTAAGGAGGTGTGTCGCGTGGCAAAGAAGGTAATTAAAGTTGTAAAACTACAAATTCCAGCTGGTAAAGCTAACCCAGCACCACCGGTCGGGCCAGCGCTTGGTCAGGCAGGGATAAATATCATGGGATTCTGTAAGGAATTCAACGCTCAGACTCAGGAGCAGGCTGGTCTTATTATTCCAGTTGAAATCACTGTTTTTGAAGATCGTTCATTCACTTTTATCACAAAAACTCCGCCGGCAGCGGTTCTTCTGAAGAAAGCTGCAGGAATCGAATCCGGTTCCGGTGAGCCGCACAGCAAGAAAGTTGCTACGGTTAAACGTGATCAAGTACGTGAGATCGCAGAAACAAAAATGCCTGACCTGAACGCAGCTGATGTAGAAGCAGCTATGCGTATGGTTGAAGGTACAGCCCGAAGCATGGGAATCAACATCGAAGACTAATGAGGCCTCAGGCCAGGAAGGTTGCGAGTAAAGGGTGCTGTCCCTGCCTGTTTTATTCAGGTTCGCAACCTTTATTAGTGGGAGGTATAACCGCTAAAACCACAATAGGGAGGAACTAACATTGGCTAAAAAGAACAGCAAAAAGTACGAAGATGCACTGAAGCTTGTAGACCGCGAAAAAGCTTACGAAGTCAGCGAAGCAGTAGATGTTGTTAAACAGACTGCTACAGCCAACTTTGATGAAACTATAGAACTTGCAGCACGCCTCGGCGTTGATCCAAAGAAAGCTGATCAGCAGATCCGCGGTGCTGTCGTGCTTCCGCACGGTACTGGTAAAACCCAGAGTGTAATTGTTTTCGCAAAAGGTGAAAAAGCAAAAGAAGCTGAAGCAGCAGGAGCGGATGTTGTAGGGGAAGAAGACCTCATCAACCGCGTCAGCCAGGGCTGGCTTGACTTCGACGTAGTAGTAGCTACGCCGGACATGATGGCTCAGGTTGGTAAGCTCGGACGCGTGCTTGGACCAAAAGGTCTTATGCCGAACCCGAAAACAGGCACTGTTACATTTGATGTGACAAAAGCTGTAGAAGAAATTAAAGCAGGTAAAGTGGAATACCGTGTCGATAAGACCGGAAACCTTCACGTACCGATTGGTAAAGCTTCTTTCGACAGCAGCAAGCTGGAAGAAAACTTCCGCACAATGATGGAAACAATTGTTAAAGTGAAGCCTGCAGCGGCAAAAGGAACTTACATCCGCGGCGTGGCGGTAGCGGCAACAATGGGTCCTGGTGTGAAAGTTAATACAAACGAATTTAAACTGTAGTTGACTTCGCCCGGATGGGCAGGTTATACTGTTAGTTGTTAATTAAATAGATCATACCGTAGACAGCAGGTGCTTCCGGGCTTAATTTCCTGCCGAGGTTTCGAGCGGAATGCTTCCCGTCCTTCCAAGGAAGGCGGGAGATATATCAGCCTGCCTCTACGTCTGCGGATGTAGAGGTATTTTTTCGGCCTTAACAATTTCCGGTATGAACAACTTAACGTATAGGAGGTGTCAACATGAGCACAGTAATCGATCAAAAAAGCCAGGTCGTAGATGAGATTGCAGGCAAGCTGAAAGACAGCAAAGCAGCAATTGTCGTCGACTACCGCGGCCTTAACGTTGCAGAAGTAACAGAACTTCGTCAGCAGCTCCGTGATGCAGGCATTGACTTCAAAGTGTACAAAAACACGATGGTCCGCCGTGCTACAGCAGAAACAGATCTGACTGGTATCGACGAGCAGCTTGTCGGACCAACAGCGATCGCTTTCGGATACGACGATGTCGTAGCTCCAGCGAAGCTTCTTAACAACTTCGCGAAAGAGCACGAGGCTCTTGAACTGAAAGCAGGTGTTATCGACGGAGAAGTAGCTACCCTTGAACAGGTCAAAGCACTTGCAGAACTTCCTTCCTACGAAGGTCTTCTCTCCATGCTTGCCAACGTACTTCAGGCTCCGATCCGTGGACTTGCCATCGCTACGAAAGCCGTGGCGGATAAGAAAGAAGAAGAAGAAAGCGCGTAACGCTTGCAGCCGTTCAGCGGCATAAAAACTAATTATAAATAGGAGGAACACAATCATGACAAATCAAGAGATTATTGATGCAGTGAAAGAAATGTCTGTACTAGAGCTTAACGACCTAGTAAAGGCAATTGAAGAAGAGTTTGGTGTAACAGCAGCAGCGCCGGTAGCAGTAGCAGGCGCCGGAGCAGAAGCAGAAGAAGAGCAGTCTGAATTCGACGTAGTTCTTACTGATGCTGGTTCTTCCAAGATCGGTGTTATCAAGGTTGTCCGTGAAATCACTGGACTTGGACTTAAAGAAGCAAAAGCACTTGTTGATGGCGCGCCATCCCCAGTTAAAGAAGGCGTTTCTAAAGAAGATGCTGACGAGCTTAAAGCTAAGCTTGAAGAAGCTGGAGCGAAAATCGAGGTTAAGTAATC
>REBZ01000030.1 GCA_007692495.1 Alkalicoccus sp. | reverse complement strand
TCGACTGGATGGGCTGCTCCCGTCGTTTCGATGTAGATCGCGTCCAAATCATAATTGTGCAGCAGCCCGGATAGCTTGATTTCAAGCTTTCCGGAAAGGGAGCAGCAGATACAGCCGTTAAGCAGCTCTTTTAAAGGAGTTTCTTCCGGGACAGCATCGGAATCGATCGACACTTCCCCCCACTTCGTTCATCACTACTGCGACTTTCCTGTCTGCCTGCTTTTCTTTTTCCAGCGCTTTTTGCAAAAGGGTCGTTTTCCCGGATCCAAGAAACCCCGATAAAATAATAACCTCTTACTTTTTCCATTCAAATTCATCCTCTCGAAGCTGTTGAGTTCCTGTCATGTCCAGCGTTTGAAAAAGTTACTTTTTCGCGCCTTTCCTTTTATTGAAAATTATTTTAAACGACAGCTTCGGAGCGGTACTTGTTGGATAACCTCCGCTGCTTACAGGGAAAGCGAGAGACGATTCGTCTTCCAACTGCTTCGGGCTTGTAAATCGTAATGATTATGATTTATACTGTGAAATTGTACACTGCTTTTTTGCCTTTTATCAAGTAAGCCAGTGTGCTGCTTCCGTCAGGCGTCACGGTATGTATTATCAAGAGAAAACAGTCAGCAGTAAAACCCGCGCCGTCCGCAGTAAAGATGGATTATACTTCCGGTTTTTGAAGACGGAAACGAAACGCGTGTTTTCTGCTTTATCAATGCATTCTACATAGAAGCATATGGAGGGAAACAGTGTGAAATTACCTAATAAATCAGAACGGCATGCTTTATTCGGCTCCGTTCCATCCGGTCCTAAAAAGAAGCCTGTGGCCAAAGAAAAAATGCAGGACCTGCAGAATCAAAATGGTGCCTATTTGTTCCCGATTCAATCAGTTGGTGTCAGCAACGTAAAATACCCGGTTCACGTGCCGTCCAGTCTCGAACCCGCCAACCAGCAGGCGCTTGCCGTTTTTCAGCTGACCTCCAGTCTTCCGAGTTCCGTCAAAGGGACGAACATGAGCCGGTTTATGGAGGAGCTGGAAGAGGCAAGGGTAAAAGGAAAGCTCGCGGCTGATTTTGATTCCTTGACCACATTAGGGCAGCGGCTTATAGAGCGGCTGGATCAGCAGGACGTGCAGATACGGATGGAATTCCCGTGGATGTTTCATCGAACCGGCCCGGCGGCTGATCTAGGTGGAATCAATCACGCAGAGGCCGCTATGGAAGTCTCTTTTTCAGAGGTGGCTCTGACTAAGAAAGCTTCGATGACCTGCGCTGTTACGACACTTTGTCCATGTTCCAAAGAAATTAGTGAATACAGTGCCCATAATCAGCGGGGTTATATCACGATGGACGTGGAGTTCAATGAGCGCTTTCCATCAGCGCAGGACTGGAAAGTAAAGCTTCTGGAAGCTGCAGAAACGAATGCAAGTGCCTTTATTCACCCGGTCCTGAAACGAACGGACGAAAAAATGGTAACTGAAAAAGCGTATGAGAATCCACGGTTTGTAGAAGACATCGTCCGGCTCGTCGCCGCTGACCTGTATGAGGTCGACTACATTGATTCTTTTTGCGTGACGTGCCGGAATGAAGAGTCGATTCACCTTCACAATGCCTATGCAGAAGTGACGATCGACAAGACTGCTAAATAACCAGCTGCCAATCCGTTAAAACCCTGTCAGACGAATCCTGTCCTGACAGGGTTTTATTTCTGTGATCCATTGACAGAAGAACTTCGTTTCCCCTACTCCACGGATAACCGCTAGACCGCCTTTTCTTCTTATTCTTTATCGTTATAAATAACGAAGGCGGACATATAAAAAAGCGTGGAAGAAAATTTGATCTCTATTACTTCTAAGGCATCCTGCTTGATGAATTGGTTGATTTTCCGGGATAAACCGTTTTCTGTGAATCCAGTAAATGCTTCGACTTACATACGGGACCTCCTTGCTTATCTTTCCAACGATCGTGTGGTGTTTTCACAGGACGAGAAGAGCTTTTGCTGCTGCTTGCACTTCCACCGGGGTTTCTCCGACTACTTTCACGTCGCTTTGAACGAGCAGGGGAACGTCCGCATCTACGAGAATCTTCTTCCCTCTAAAAAAGCTGATATGTTTATTTGGTGTGTGTTTTCCTGAAAATATGTTTGGGAGCTGACGGAGAAGCGGCCATATATGTGGGCTGTGAAGGACGCAGATGTCGAGCCGGCCGTCATTATTTACGGCTTCCGGGCAGATGTGTATGCTGCCGCCGTAATTCGGAGCGTTTGCTGCCACTGTCAGCCAGATGTCGGAAAACACTTGCTTTCTGCCATCGATGGTGAGCGTCACGTGGACCGGCTGAAATGATTTAAAATGTGGAACACGCAAGCAGATAAGCTAACCGCCCGAGCCTTAAATCATTCAACCATTTTTTAAAAGAGGCTTCGTTGACTGTTTTGGCCACCTCTCCGTCAAAACCGATGCCGGCGACCGTCAGGCAGTTTCGCTCCCGAGCTGAAGAACGTCTATTTTTTTTCGGGTTTCCTGCAAACACACGGGTAAGCGCCTGTGGCACGCTTCCCGTGATGCAATGCTTCTCGCTATATCGTTTCCGGACCCGGCAGGTATAATGCCAAGCGGAATGCTGGTATGGACGAGAGCTTCCTCTGCTTCGCTGACGGTTCCATCTCCCCCGACAACGACGACGGCTTTTACGCGGCTCTCCAGCAGTTCGTTTGTCCGGCGGACGGCATCCCGGGATGTTTGTGTAGATGAAACGAGGTACGGCTCTTTTTTTTGTTTCGAGGGCGGGTTCGATCTGTTTCTACGTTCTGTATCCCTTTCCGCTGCCTGTAGTTTTATTTACGCTAAATCCATACATACGCTGGGCGCCTGCCTTTTTAATGTAAACTTTCCGAGCCGTTAATCCATGCCCCTTGTTACAGGCGGGCGAAAGTAACAAACCCCTGTCGGCATCTCCGAACAGGAAAAGGCTTTCGCCGCAGACGAATTTTCTACGCACCACCCGTCGTTTCTACCATCTGTAATGTATTTGGGGGTATTGATTTAAATGCTTACAGTATAGCATTCGGAAATACGAGAGTGGCTACCACCATAGAAAAAATGGTCACTTAACGCTTGTCCTCCCACCATTTCTCGGACGACAGGCTCCGCTTCCCGGTTAACTGCACCGTTTCCCTGATTCTCGGGGCGATCAAGTTTACTTCGTTTTTCCCTCTGCTTTTAACGTCCGTTCAATCGGTATTTTCAACAGATGAACCCGCTGTGCCAAACAGGCAGAAAAGCATATCCCTTTCCTTACGTAAGAACCAAGCTCCGTGTTGTTTTTGAAAGTCGCCTGCGGCTCTTTTCACCTGGCGTGCATGCGGCTGTCCTTTTGTCCGGGAGGATCTTCCCGCTTTCTTTTTCAGCGAAGTTTTTCTCCAGCCATCAACAGCGAACTTTAACATAGCGTTATGTTTTAAAAGGGGTTCTTTTACAAAAGGAAGAAAAACTTTTCGACTTTTCCTTGAAACATTGTGAAATTGTGTTTATACTTATAAATCGTAATGATTACGATTTGAGAGGAAGGTTATAAATATGAAAAAACAGTCATTTCTACTTTCGGCTTCCATGTTAGCGTTAGTGCTCACAGCCTGCGGTACTGAGGAAAACAATCATGCAGATGATTCAGCCAGTGAGGAACAGACAGATAACGCAGCAGCTGAAAATGAAGAAAGTAATAATGCGGACGATGCCCATGAAGAAAAAAACCATGATCACGAAAACAATCACAGTCATAAGGACGATCAGGAGGATAATCACAATCACGATCATGAAAATGATCATAGTAACGAAGAAAATCACGATCACGACCACGATCACAGCCATGATGAGGAGGATCAGGATATCTATGACGGATACTTTGACGACGAGCAGATTGAAGACCGGGAGCTGTCCGACTGGGAAGGCGAATGGCAGTCTGTTTATCCTTACCTTATGGAAGGAGAGCTGGATCCGGTAATGGAACAAAAAGCAGCAGAAGATGAGTCCATGACAGCGGAAGAATATACGTCTTATTATGAAACAGGATACGAAACGGATGTAGATTACATCGATATTCAGGATGACACCTTTACCTTCTATACAGAAGAAAGTGAGATGGGGGCCTCCTATACATACGACGGGTATGAAGTATTGACTTACGAAGCAGGAAACCGCGGAGTCCGCTATATATTTGCCAAAGATGATGGTGATGAAGAAATGCCCGAATTTATTCAGTTCAGCGACCACGCTATTTTCCCGACAGATGCTCATCATTTTCATCTATACTGGGGAGATGACAGAGAGCAGCTTCTGGAAGAGGTAACAAATTGGCCGACCTACTACCCGGCACACATGGATGAAGAAGAAATCCGTGAAGAAATGCTGGCTCATTAAAAGGCTTTTGAAAGAAAACCGCGCCAGCAATCGGCGCGGTTTTCTTTGTTTTTGTCACTGCCGGCATTCTTTGTTGTTATTCTGCAAGCCTCCCCTCCTGCCCCGGACTTGCGGATTCTGCGGTGGTGTCAGAGAGAACGGAGTTTTTTGTGAGATGAAGAAAAAGAACCACAGGTCCCCTTATTCCATATCAGTATTTAACTTTAACGGAGCTGTTCCCAAAGCATCAGCAGAGTAAATCGAAACCCTTTCGAAAAC
>REBZ01000117.1 GCA_007692495.1 Alkalicoccus sp. | reverse complement strand
GTCAGGCTTAAAAGTTCGATACCCTTCTGAGTCTTTTGTGAAACTTTCTTTAGGAAACAGAAATATTTTACCGGTTTACAGCTGGTTGCTCCACGGGAAGCAGAGCTGCACTTATACGAAACGGTGTCCGAATATATTCAGATAACCGAGCTGGTAGGAAGCCAGAAGTGTGATAACAAGCATTCCGTTAATCACTCCAAAGAACACCCAGTCTTTTCTGCTGATTTTCATCTGATGGTAGTGTGTGCGGTCAGCGGAGCCGGTAAAACCTTTGGATTCCATGGCGTTTGCTGTTCGCTCCGCCTTCCGGATAGCGTTGGCCATCAGTGGAATCGCGTAGCGCCGGAACTGATAAATTCGCTCGCGGATTCCTTTCGCACGACCGATTCCACGGACCCTGTGCGCCTGCCTGAGCACCTGATATTCATAGCGGAACGTCGGCAGAAAGCGGTAGCCTGCAAGAATTCCAAATGTGATTTTCGGCGGCAGCTTAAGCTGCTGCATCAGGCTCAGCATGAATTTTGTTGAATCGGTAGTCAGAATAAACAGGAGCGATAAAGACACAAAGCACAATGAACGAAGTGCCAGGCTGATTCCGACCATTACCGAACCGGTAGTTACTTCAAATCTCCAGACGGAAAACAGATGCTCTCCTCCGGCAAAAGCATCGCTCGTGTACAGCATCGTCATCCAGGCAAATCCGAGAGCGAGCAGAATAAATGGACTGAAAAACAGCAGCCATTTCTTTCTCGGAATCCCGCTGAAAAACAGCGTAAAAGCTATCATAAATACAAGAAAGACGAGCGGGGTGAATACATCAAACGTAAAGCTGAGCAGAAGACCCGGAATCAGGACGGTTATTCCTTTGAGGGCTGGATTAATCGACGACACGATAAGCTTCGCCCTCCCTTACCCGGTGCGGCAGCCGGAGTCTCGCCCGGGCAAGAAGTTCATCCTTCGTCCAGAGAATTTCCGGCTTCCCGTTAAAAACTGCTTTCCCTTCCGTCAGTACCAGCACTTTTTCACAGTATTTGTCTACAAGATCCATGTCGTGAGTAACAAAAACAATCGCGGTTCCTTGTCTCCGCAGTTCCAGTACGATTTTCATTAACTCTTCTGTCGTCCTCGCATCCTGGCCGAACGTCGGTTCATCAAAGAAAAGAATATCCGGCGTTTCTTCCAGCATCGTGGCTACGCTCAGGCGCCGCTTTTGTCCGCCGCTCAAGGAAAAAGGACTCGCATCACGCTGCTCTGTGAGGTGAAATGTATGCAGGAGCCAATTCACATGAGCTTCTGTGTCTGATTTTCCATTTAATTCAGGGCCAAATGCCAGTTCCTCGTATACCGTATCTGTAATAAACTGATGTTCCGGGTTTTGAAAGACATAACCGCTCCGCTTTCTGAGTTCTCCTTCTTCCCAGTCGTTTATATTCTTTCCTGCAAACACTATCTTACCGCTTTCCGGTTCCAGAAGCCGTGCCATAAGCTGGAGAAGTGTGGATTTTCCTGTGCCGTTTTCGCCGGTTACTGCTGCAAACTCCCCTGCCCGTATGGAAAAGTTAATATCCGTCAATATTGTGCGGTCTTTTCTTGAGTAAGACAGGTTCTCCGCACGAATAATTTCTTCTTCCCGGCTTTCAGGAATGAGGAGCGGCTTTTCCGGCCCCCGGAAAGTCTGCGGCAGGTAAACACCTTCCTGTGTCAGCAGATCCTGCTGGTGCAGATAGATACGGGCTGGAGATCCATCAGCTTTCAGCCTTCCGTCCTTTCCAAGCAGAAGCACCCGCTTTATAAACGGTATCCAGTCATCCGGCTGATGCTCTATCACCATCACCGCACACCGGCGTTCACGCTGCACAGCGGCTGCAAGCTCTGCGAATTCCAGGCTGGACACCGGGTCCAGATTGGCTGTTGGTTCATCCAGTATTAATAGATCCGGTTCCATCAAAAGTACGGATGCCAGGGCAATTTTCTGCTTCTGACCTCCGGAAAGCTCATGAATCAGCCGGTGCTTCTGGCCGGACAAACCTGTTTCCAGAAGTACACGATCAATTTTCTGCTCCATTTCCTCTGCTGGAACTTTTTGATTTTCCAAAACAAAAGCCAGTTCATCCTCTACTTTCATCATGCAGAACTGACTTTCCGGGTCCTGAAAAACAACGCCGATGCGCTGACTCAGCTCCCCCTTTTCGTAATCTTCCGTTTCTCTTCCATGAATTCGGACAGTTCCCTTTTTTTCTCCCTCCACCGCTTCCGGATAAAGACCGTTCAGGCAGAGTGCAAGCGTACTTTTTCCCGAGCCGCTCGCTCCTGCCACAAGAATAAATTCTTCTTTTTCCAGGGCAAACTGCAGGTCTTTGAGGAGCATCTCTTCTTCATAGCCGAAAGAAAACTTTTCCGTCTGCACTAATGGTGTATTAAGATGCTTTACGCACACGTTTTTTCTGCCTCTCCTTTCCCAGCGCATATCCGCGGAGAACGCCGGTAGCCGCCAGCTGATCACTGATCCACTTACCAAGCACACCGGCAAGAAGGGCTCCGCTGATAATTCTGACGAGCAGGGTGGCAATAATCAGTCCCGGTGTTAAAGCTGCCAGGCCGGATTGGAACCATCCCCACGCATAGCTGAATACAGCTGCTGACATTCCCGCAGCAACCAGTACTGTCAGGGAGTAGTTTTTCCATTTTGTAGCGGCAAATGCTGCTTCTGCTCCCAGACCCTGAATAGCTGCTGAAATGATCAGCTGCGGTCCGGCCGGACTTCCGATCAGCACCTGTACTATACCGGCGATCAGCTCCGACCAGAACGCTGCTCCTTTTTTTCTGATGACATACGCAGCAATAATCGAAACGATAAACCAGATGCCAAAAATTACTTCGTAGCCGAACGGAGCCAGGCCGAACGGTGTAAGAATGTTTCTGAGTCCCTGGCCGAAAAAATAAAAACCGAGGTAAATAAAGGCAAAAACCACACCGAATATAGACATCAGAACAATTTCTTTCAGTTTCCACTCTTTCAGAAGCATGCTCTGTTCCTCCTATTTATTTTTCGTAGATGGGCTGTTGGCCGATACGGCCGCTGTCATCGTGACGTGAGCCCGTTCCTTTGATTGGGAGGCACGGACAAATGCTTCTTCCAATGTACGAAAAACGTCGTTCGCATCTCCATCAAGTCTTGATGCGTAGTGAACCCCTTTTGTAAATGTTCCATGCTCTTCTGCAAGCGCCGCCTGATCGGCAATTACCTGCATGTAATTCGGATTGTTCAGCGGATACAGAGCAAAGTGGGAAGCAGCCTCCACCTCTTCTTTCTGTGAAGCTTCCTCATTAAGCCGTACGTCATTTTCCGACATGTACGTATCTCCTTCACTGTCTCCTGGACAGCCGATGGAAAACGTGCCGTTGAATACTACGTGCGTTCCTGTTTTGGCTGCCTGTACAAATACGGCTTTAGCCACATCAAAAACGTGTTCACTTCTTCCGCGTACGCATGTCGTAACATCGTCTGTCTCCATCCATACTTTGGATGTGTCAGTGTTTTTCAGCGCTCCTTTAATGATTTCAACGAAATTGTCTGCCATTGGATAAACAGCAAACCGGACACCTACAATATTGCTTGTTCCACAGCTTAGTCCCTGCATAATTCATACCTCCTGATTTTTTCACTCTGATAATGCCGATTATTCAGCACACTCTCCACCATCCGCATTACAGGTGGGGGGGAATTGATCAGAGTATTCTTTTCACGCACAAAAAAACAGCTCCCGGTAAACGGGGAGCTGTTCTGTCTGAGTCTCCGGCGGCAGAAAACGCCGCGATGCAGGTATACAAAAGCATCTTCTCTAATAAAAGAAGATGCAGGCTTGATAAAATGCTACCTGCACTTCCCCACGCTAGTATTATCTAGTTCGGGTTCAAAGGGTTAACGGTACGGATCCGTCTCTCAGCTTACAGCACCCCCAGTGCATTCGTGCGTATGAAGTTTATTTATTTATCTAAACACAGTTCTGGAAATTTGTAAAGCTGAGACCGTCCATGTATTAATAATCAGGCTGTATGCTGTAAGATCTGAAAAGTCACGATATAGGTTTTCATATTACGGTGCCTTCGTTTTCTCCACTGCCAAAGGGGCAGACACTTTCCAGAAGAACCTGAGCTTCCGAATTAATTACGGCGGGCAGTAACCGCTTCTCCCGACTACCCGCAGGCAGCCCCACGGTTGCTTATACAAAAAGCGGGACGCTTTTCCTGTGCCGGAAGCTCTTTTACAGCAGCCATAGAACGAAGAAGCTACGAATTTATGTTGTACTTTTTCATTTTGGCATACATCGTGCTTCTGCTTGTCTCAAGCCGCTCTGCTGCCAGACTTACATTTCCTCCGGACCATTCCAGCGCTTCCAGAACAGCATTTTTTTCAGTTTCTTCAAGCGTCCACCCGGAAGTTTCCGCTTCGTAGGCACTTTCAAAAAGAACATGTTCTTTTTGTATAATCCCTCCGCTCAAAAAAGCAGCCTGCATCAGTACGCTTTCCAGCTCCCTTACGTTGCCCGGCCATGAATAACGTTCTATTTTTTCCGCGGCCCCGAGGGATATCTTTTTAGATTCCGGCGTTATCTTTTGCAGGAGATACCCTGCCATGTCGAGAATATCTGTTCTTTCACGGAGAGGAGGCATAGTAAGATAAATACCTTTTAAACGAAAATAGAGATCCTTTCGGAACCGGCCTTCTGCTATTTCTTTTTGAAGGTTTTTGTTCGTTGCGGCTATCACCCTTACATCAACAGGAATTTCTTTTCCTCCCCCAAGCCTGGTGACTTTCTTTTCCTGCAGTACACGAAGAAGAGTCCCCTGGGCTTTTAACGATAAATCACCAGCTTCGTCCAGCAGGATTGTACCACCATCCGCTTCCTCAAACTTCCCTGCTTTTCCTTTACTCTGTGCCCCTGTAAATGCGCCTTTTTCGTAACCGAACAGCTCGCTTTCAATCAGTGTTTCCGGCAGTGCACTGCAGTTCAGGGCAGTAAAAGGCCCATTCCTTCTCGGACCGGCTGTGTGCAGACTTTGAGCCAGTAGTTCTTTTCCGGTTCCGCTTTCGCCGTATATAATGACTGGATAGTCCAGCAAAGCTGCTTTTTCTGCCATTCCCTTGATTTTTTCAACTTTTTCGCACGCCCCTGCGATGTCCTCTATTTTGTAAAGCGGCTTTCCGGTAAGTTTTGTCCGCCGCGGAGCAGTGTTATAAAACAGACTTTCAGCCGCGGCAGCAGCAACTCTCACTGCCTGCAGCAGGGCAGTGCCGCTTACTTCTTCTGTTGTACTGACGTTCACTGCCCCGAGAATCTCACCTTTCGGACTAAAAACAGGACTTGCAGCGCATGTTAATAACCGGTGTTTTCTACAGTAGTGATGGGAACCTTTAATAACAGCAGAAGTCTTTTCATGCAGGACAACTCCCATAGCATTCGTACCCTTATTTTCTTCCGACCAGTTC
This sequence comes from Alkalicoccus sp., assembly GCA_007692495.1. Lineage (GTDB taxonomy): Bacteria > Bacillota > Bacilli > Bacillales > Salisediminibacteriaceae > Alkalicoccus. The sequence goes on along the minus strand of REBZ01000117.1, from coordinate 48,752 downwards.
GTGCCGATGTCCATACTGCGGTCCAGATTTTCGTCGCCGAGACTTCCTTCCTTGCTCAATATATACCCCTCGGCATTTACAAGCACAGCCGTGCAGTTCTGCTTTCCCTTCCCGAGTATTTTTAAGTACGGACGTGCAGCTTCAAGAAAAGATTCACTCTGCTCCAGCAGATCATGAAGTAATCTGCCGTGCAGTTTTGACTCCCCCACCGGTCCTTCCGGGGATAACCCCGATATCTGACAGCGCTTCCAAGAGGCATGAATCAGCAGCTGCTCCACGGGCATCTGTCCTCCTTTAACCACTTTCCTTCTATATTACTAAAGATTCGGAATTTTTTGTACTATTTTCCAACAGTAAATCCGAAATATTTACACATACTATCTTTTATTATTCATAAAACCGCCTCACCACAGCTTTCAGCTTTTGGCACACCTTTTGCATATTTAAATAACCGTACGACTTTCAAACTATTAAAAGGAGGCTGTTTTATTATGGGTGGAAACAGAGCAGTAGCTTACATGGGGCCGGGCAAAGTAGAAATTCAGGAAATTGATTATCCGGATCTTGTTTTACGGGACGGACCGGGAGTCAACCCGCTGAACGTCGGAAGGAAGTGTCACCACGGCGTTATTTTAAAAGTAGTCACGACCAACATCTGCGGCAGTGATCAGCATATGGTACGGGGAAGAACAACAGCTCCGGAAGGATTAATTCTCGGGCACGAAATTACTGGAGAAGTTATTGAATGCGGCCGGGACGTGGAGTTTATGAAAGTAGGAGACCTTGTATCTGTGCCGTTTAACATTGCATGCGGACGATGCCGGGCATGTAAAGAAAGGGATACGCATATTTGTCTGAACGTTAATCCGGACCGGCCGGGATCAGCTTACGGGTACGTCGATATGGGCGGCTGGGTCGGTGGTCAATCCGAATACGTTATGGTGCCTTACGCAGATTTTCAGCTGCTCAAATTCCCGGATAAAGATCAGGCAATGGCGAAAATTCATGATCTGACGATGCTTTCTGATATCTTTCCAACAGGCTTTCACGGTGCCTACAGTGCCGGCGTAGGCCCGGGACGTTCCGTTTATATTGCCGGTGCCGGACCGGTCGGTCTTGCTGCAGCCCATTCCGCCCAGCTTCTCGGTGCCTCGGTCGTTATTGTGGGAGATCTGATTCAGGAGCGGCTCGACCAGGCAAAGAGTTTTGGATGTGAAACAATCAACCTCCGTGATCATGATGACGTCGGGGAACAGATTGAACAGATTCTCGGCACGCCGGAAGTCGACTGTGCCGTCGATGCTGTAGGCTTTGAAGCATCCGCCCACGGAGCCAACAAAGGAGAAGCTCCGGCTACCGTCCTCAACTCCATCATGCAGCTTACGAGAGCCGGCGGAAAACTCGGCATCCCGGGTCTGTACGTTACAGGTGATCCGGGCGGTGTGGATGAAGATGCGAAAGAAGGTACGCTGAAAATTCGTCTTGGACTCGGCTGGGCCAAAGCCCATACGTTCGTAACCGGTCAGACACCGGTCATGCGCTATCATCGGGAGCTGATGAACTCTATTCTGAGCGGACGTGCACAAATTGCAAAAGCAGTAAATGCTACCGTTATTTCTCTCGACGAAGCGCCAACGGGGTACCAGCAGTTTGACAAAGGTGCATCCAAGAAATTTGTTATCGATCCGCACGGCATGCTGAAGTAAGACAAATCAGCCCTGAAATACTGCCAAGGGTTAAAAATAGCCTTCATGACTGCTGTCATGAAGGCTATTTAGTGTATTTATTCAACTCCTTTTACCGAAGGAAGTTTTGAGCCGCCTGTCTTCTTATGTAGCAGTTCTTTCCAGATAAAAATACTCCAGTCAGAAAACTCCTGTGGTTTTTTAAAGACATTATTTCGAAAACTGCGATGTTCTTTAAATCCAGGCTGTCTCGAAAATAATATATAGGAATCAATTTCATAAGTCGATTCAGGGCAGGAATTTCCGAACATTGTGAATGATTTCCACTTCCGACGGAAGCTTTCCGCGGGGCTCGTCTTCAACTAATTCTTCCAGTGCAGATCCCTGGAAGAATGGATTTTCAGACTTCACTTCATCCCGTCGGAGTCACCGTCTGCCGTTTCAATCATCTGATTTTATTTATAATAGTTACGTTATAAATTGACAAAACGTTCGTTAAAATAACTAAAAAGTATATTACGAAATTGATTCACTTGAATGTCAGCATACAAACGAAAACCGGAAAATGCGAATGATGGATATAGCCTCCGTTGCAGACGGATGCTTCGCGAGTGCTTGTCTTCAGATGACTAATGCGGGTAAAACGCTCGCATAAGTGGATCATCAGACTGCACCGGCTCCTCCGGCAGTCACCGCCCTCCACTTCGGACTTTTATCAGGCAGATGTTAATTAGAAAATACCGAGATCTTTCGCTTGGCTGTTTAATAAGAGTACTTATGCAATTGATTGACTTGTATGAATTTCGTCATACAAGTCAATATTGTCAAAAATGAATAAAGAACAGGTTCTCTGCTGCAGACTTCGTCAAATTCTCCGGAAGAACCTTCGAGATCGCTGCCGAAAAAAGCTTTGTTCACAAAAACAGGTGATTTTCTGTTGGAATCGACGTGAAAAACGTCGCACCCGCACAGCCTGCTCTAGAGAAGAGCACCGGATGCCTGTCTTAATAGCAACCTGGACTTCAAAAAATTTCTGGAATATAAAACAGCCTGTGAAAAAATCTGACTACAAGCTGTAACAGTTTTTACTGACTGGACACTGGCGCTTCGTATTTCCCGGAGCAGCAAGGGTTTAAACGTGAAGAAGACAATCATCCAATGTGTACAAAACAGTCCGGTAAACTATCATACAGATTGTACATCATAACTTTTAGTGTAAACGGTTATGATAAATAGTAAGAACAGTGAAAACATTCTGATAGCGGAAGAGGGTGATAGCGATGCTGCCTTTTGATATTCAGGAATATCAGGAGCGTCTGCAGAAAACAAAGGACCGGATGGAAAGGCGGGGAATTGAAGTTCTTCTTGTGACCGATCCGGCCAACATGAACTATCTCACCGGATATGACGCCTGGTCTTTTTACGTCCATCAAATGGTTGTGGTCATTATCGATGAACCGCAGCCGCTCTGGATCGGACGCTACCTGGATGCAAGCGGAGCACGCTTAAAAACGTGGATCTATGATGATAACGTCATCCCCTATCCGGATTATCATGTGCATTCGGACAAGTACCATCCAATGACGTTTGCCGGTGAAATTCTTACCCAGATTGGTCAGGGAAACCGCCGCATCGGTGTGGAGATGGACAACTACTATTTTTCTGCCAAAGCGTATATGAAGCTGCAGCAGGCACTTCCCAATGCCAGGTTTACTGATGGGGACCTTTTAGTGAATTATGTCCGAATCGTTAAATCTGATCAGGAAATTGAATATATGAAACGTGCTGCTAAAATTGCAGACAAAGCAATGCACCACGGGGTGGAAAATGTCCGGATCGGCAACCGTGAATGTGATGCAGCAGCACACATTTATTATCATATGATCAGCGGAACAGAAGACTACGGAGGGGACTACTCTTCCATTGTTCCCCTTCTGCCATCGGGAAAAAATACAGGCTGTCCTCATTTAACGTGGTCGGACAGATATTTTGAAGACGGAGACTCGACAATTATCGAAATGGCAGGCTGCTACGAACGGTATCATGTACCTCTCGCGAGAACTGTTACTATCGGTACACCGGATGAGCGGCTGCATCAGCTGACTCCAATTGTGCAGGAAGGGATTGCTGCCGTACTCGATGCAGCGAAACCCGGAGCCACATGCGGGGATATGGAAAGTGCCTGGAGAGAAACAATCAGTGCATATGGAATTGAAAAAGAAGCCAGACTTGGGTACTCTGTCGGTCTCGGCTACCCGCCGGACTGGGGCGAGCATACAGCCAGTATCCGCAAAGACGACAATACCGTGCTGGAGCCGAACATGACGTTTCACCTGATCCCGGCACTCTGGTTTGACCAGTACGGAATAGAAATCAGTGAAACGCTGCGAATTACTGAAACAGGATGTAAGACGTTTTCCAAGTACCCGCGGGAGCTTATCGTACAGCATCCATTTCTGCTTAATCAGCACGGCGGAGAAATATCGTGAAACTATTAACTGGGAGGTTATCGTATGAAAAAAGTAAGCATGGGAACAAAAGCAATCTGGGCAGGAGAAAGTGATTATCTCGCATTCGGAGCAACGCAGGTACCGGTCGTACACAGTGTGTCTTTCGGATATGATGATATGGATGAATGGTATGAAGTAGCTATTGGAAATAAGGAAGGGCACATTTACGGACGGAACACGAACCCGACGGCGCAGGCATTTGAAGATAAAGTGAAAATTCTGGAAGGTGCAGAGCACGCCACAAGTTTTTCCACAGGGATGGCTGCGATCAGCAATACTTTAAGCACGTATCTTTTTCCGGGAGACCGTATCGTTTCCATTAAGGATACGTATGGTGGAACAAACAAAATCTTTACAGAGTTTCTTCCGAAAATGAATATTGACGTGTGCCTATGTGACACAGGAGACCATGAAGCGATTGAAGCAGAAGTAGCGAAAGGCTGCAAAATTCTTTATCTGGAAACACCGACCAACCCTACAGTAAAAATAACGGACATTGCCCGTATGGCTGAAGCTGGAAAAGCAGCAGGGGCGATTGTTATTGTCGACAACACTTTCGCCACACCGATTAATCAGAACCCGCTGGAACTCGGAGCGGATCTCGTTCTGCACAGCGCAACAAAATTCCTAGGTGGCCATGCGGATGCTTTAGGCGGAGTGCTTGTAGGATCGAAGGAACTTGTGGAGCCAGTGTACCACTACCGGGAAATTAACGGAGCAACAATTGATCCGATGGCTGCGTATCTGCTTCTCCGCGGTATGAAAACACTGAAGCTGCGCGTTAAACAGCAGAATGAAAATGCAATGGAAATTGCAGAGTATCTGAAGACGGTCGACTGGGTGGATGATGTTTTCTATCCGGGGCTGGAAGAGCATCCGCATCACGACATTGCCAAAGAGCAGATGAAAGGATTCGGAGGCATGCTCAGCTTTTCTGTTAAAGGCGGTGTTGATACGGTTCGTCATCTCCTTCCGAAGCTGCAGTTTGCCAACCGGGCAGCCAACCTCGGTTCTGTTGAAACGATCGTTGGGCCTTCCCGTACAACGAGCCACGTAGAATGTACCCCGGAAGAAAGAAAGGCGATGGGCATTCCGGAAGGACTCATCCGTTATTCTGCAGGTATCGAGGATATCGAAGACCTTATCGGGGACCTGGAGCAGGCGTTTAAATCTCTTCCGAAGGAGCTTTATACGAGCGTATAGACGGTTAAAGTAAAGGTAAACAAAGCTTAGGAGGTCTATACTATGGCAGTTAAAATTGCGTTTGTCGGATTTGGAGGAGTAGGACAGGCCCTCCTCCAGATCCTCCTTGATAAGGAGAAAGCGCTTAGACAGGAGGAAGGACTGGAAACGAGCATAGTCGCTGTAGCGGACGTTATGAAAGGTTCCGTCTATAATCCAGGAGGTCTCGATGGAAAACAGCTTCTGAAGCTGGCATCGGAAAAACGGTCGATGGAGGAGTACGACGGAGGATCGGGTACAGTAACCGGACTCGACAGTATGGCAGCAATTAAAGAAACGAATGCTGACGTGATAGTGGAAGTAACCTATACAGATGTAAAAACTGGACAGCCGGCGGTAGACCACTGCCGTGCAGCCTTCCAGGCAGGTAAAAGTGTAATCACAACGAACAAGGGGCCAGTGGCCGTTGCCTACGAAGAGCTTTCCGCACTCGCGGAGGAAAAAGGTGTTTTCTGGGGCTTCGAAGGAACGGTCATGAGCGGCACACCCGCCCTCAGACTGCCGCAGGAAACGCTCCGTGGGAATACAATTGAGCAGATCACCGGTATACTGAACGGAACGACTAACTATATGCTGACGGAAATGGAAAAGGGCCTTACGTACGAACAGGCGCTGGAGCAGGCGCAGAATAACGGATACGCTGAAGCGGATCCGACAAGTGACGTAGAAGGTTATGATGCGAGATATAAGGCGGTCATACTATCGAGCGTTATTATGAAAACGCCTTTAAAAGCAGAGGATGTCGAATGTACCGGAATCACCGGTGTGACAAAGGATATGCTGACAGATGCAATTGAAAGAGGAAAACGTATCCGTCTGGTAGCTAAAATTAAAAGAACTGCCGATGGTGTCGAAGCGGAAGTGAAACCGGAGGAACTCGATGTCTCGGACCAGCTTGCCGGAGTACCGGGAGCAACGAATGCCATTCTGTATGAATGCGATCTGGCAGGACCGGTATTCCTCACAGGGGCCGGGGCCGGTCTTAAAGAAACTGGTTTTTCCCTGCTGATTGATCTGATTCATTTTGAACGCCGGCGGTCAACGGTAAAACAGTAAAACAGGGAGGAAGGTGTGAGTATGCAGACGAAGGTGCTGTCAGCTAAGATGTATGTACTCGGAGAATGGATCGGCCAGGAGGAAACCTTTGATGTGTTCGATCCGCAGAATAATGAAATTATCGCACGGGTGCCTAAAGCCTCGAAGGAATATGTAACGCACGTGATTGACCAGGCAGCGGAAGCCTTCTATTCCATTTCCTCCTGGCCGACTCATGAAAGAATTCAGGTTTTGAAAAAGGCAGCTGACTATATCGAGGAATATCATGAGCGCTACGCCTATACGATCGCGAGAGAAGGATCCAAAACAATAACGGAAGCGAGAGGCGAAGTAAACCGGACAATTCAGACGCTCCGCATCAGTGCAGAGGAAGCCCGGAGGTTAAAAGGAGAAACGATAAACTTCGATCAGATGGAAGGAAGCGAAAACCGTACCGGCTATTATTTCCGTTTTCCTATCGGAGTGATCGCAGCAATTACGCCATTCAATGACCCCCTCAATCTTGTAGCGCATAAAGTGGGACCCGCCCTGGCTGCAGGTAATCCGGTCGTCGTAAAACCTGCAACAGTGACACCGCTCAGTGCTCTCCTGCTTGCAGAAGCTTTCGATCAGGCCGGTGTACCGAGAGGATTTCTGTCTGTTGTAACCGGCTCCGGGAGGGAAATTGGAGACGCTCTCGTATCCCACCCGGAAATCAAAATGATCTCGTTTACCGGCGGAGTGGGTGCAGGTGATAAAATTGCTGAAAAAGCTGGAAGAAAAAAACTCGGTATGGAACTTGGTTCCAATTCACCAGTCATTGTACTTCAGGACGCTGATCTTCACGAAGCAGTAAAAGCGAGCGTCTCTGGAGCGTTCTCAGCTGCCGGACAGAACTGTCTCGGTGTCCAGCGTGTTTTTGTCGAGAAGAATGTGTACGACGAATTTACGAATATGTTTGCAGAACGTACGAGGGAGCTTCAGGTCGGGGACAAACAGTCGGAATGGACAGACGTCGGTCCGCTGATTGAAGAAAAAGAAGCTGTCCGGATGGAAGAATGGGTGGAAGAAGCTGTATCGATGGGGGCGAAGGTGGTTCAGGGAGGAAAGAGGAACGGAGCTTTCTATGATCCTACTGTGCTGATCGACGTACCGCATGAAGCTAAAGTATATTATGAAGAAATCTTCGGTCCGGTCGTTTTAATAGAGCCGGTGGAAGATGTCCAGGAAGCTGTTATCCGCTCCAATGAAGTTGATTACGGACTGCAGGCCGGTATTTTCACATCGAATATCGATCACGCTTTTTATGCCGTACACCATCTGCATGTCGGCGGAGTGATGGTTAATGACAGCAGTGACTACCGCATCGATGAAATGCCTTTCGGTGGTGTGAAGCAGTCCGGTCTGGGACGCGAAGGCGTTGCAAGTTCTATTCAGGACATGACGGAAACAAGAGTCGTCGCTTTTAAACTGGCTCAGCCGTGGTCCATTTAGGATAAGTGAAACTGAATATGAGAAACGTAAAAGAACCAGTTCCCGTCATTGTCAGTATTGACGGGAACTGGTTCTTTTTAGCAGGCTGCCTTGATCGCTCCGGAGTCCCTCCATGTCTCCTGCAGCTTTCGGTAAAAAGACAGCGTCCTTTGCAGGAAGAAGCATGTGATGTAAAACCCAACGATATAGAAAGCGGTTTTCCTCCACCATGGTACAGCTATTTTGCATGAGTGTGCTCCGGGTTCTTCTGCCAAAAAAGCCGATAGATCGGAATTTAAAACATAAAGCCTGTTGTTTTAATGTGCATTCAATGGAATATATATCTTGTTTTCCCTGAGTTCACGTAAGAACCAATCTCCGTCTTGATATAACCCGCGGCTCTTTTCACATGCAGCGGAGAAAGCTGGAGCGAAGTTTCCTCCGGCCATCAACACCAAACTTTAACCTGTCCGGGAGTCCTCCCATTTTTGGGCCATAGGGTGGGCACGTTTCTGACGCTGGACGGTCAGAAGCACAGAAGCTATCACGAGAGCCATTCCGCCCCCCTGCCAGAGTGTAACAACTTCATTGTAAACGAGAACGCCGATTAATATTGCGACTACAGGTTCCACAGTAGAAAGTATGGCAGCTTTCCCAGATTCGATCCACCGCAGACCGGCTGTATAAAAAATATAGGCAAACACGGTAGCTACTGCAGCGAGACCGAACCCGTACAGCAGAACACCAGGGGTAAAAAGAAGGTCAGATTTTTCCCACAGCCTGCTTGTAGGAAGAAGAAACAGACTTCCAAATACCATCGAATAAGTAGTGATAGTTAAAGCGTGGTAGCGTCCGCTTACGTATTTTCCGAAAATGCTGTAAAGTGCATAAAAGAAACCTGAAAGCACTCCGAATAAAATAGTGATACCGGAGACGGTTAAAGCTCCTGCTGGAAAAAGTCCTACGGTAAGCGCACAGCCTGCAAGCATCAGAAGCAGAGCCCCGCCTTTGCGGATCGTAAACGGCTCCTTAAAAGTGAAGCGGGAAATCAGTGCGACGAACACGGGCCCCGTATACAGCAGCACAACGGCCAGTGAGATGGAAGCAGTCTCAATCACCGTAAAAAAGAAATAGTTAAAAAAAGCGATGCTGATAATACCTGTTCCTATAAAGAAAGGAAGATCACGCAGCTTAACATACAGAAGCCCGCGGTGAAATATGAGGAGAAACAGGAGCAGAAGCAGAGCTGAAAATGAAAGTCTGATGCCGACTACTTCCCAGGCAGTAAATCCGGCTTCATTCAACTGGTTCACAAAAAGACCGGTTGTCCCCCAGAGGGCGGCTCCGGCCATAACTATAAGATAAGCAGCGCGTGTAGACATTTGATCCTTGCCTCCTTAGTCACTCCTATCATTCTAATATGGATAGTTATAGAATAAAAGCAGGGATCATCCGGAATTTGCCAGTTATCGAATTTCTGTATGTTTTTCGAGAGATTTCTTCATGTTTTCACGCCTGGTGCCGGGTACAGGGGGCAGGAGATTGTTAAGAAAAGAAGGCAGTGTGGTAAAATTAATACAAACAATGGTCTTTTTCCCATTGCTGTGAATGTTTATAGTTATTATGGAGAACTTCGCTGCAAACGTCCTGACATTAACCCGGAACTGAGCCTTTCTTTGAAAAATTCACGAACGCAGTAATTTGTTAAAGGAGCCTATCATGATTACGACTATTACATTTTTTGCAATTGCTATGACAGCATGGATTCTTCCAGTTACTTTTAAAATCAAAAGAACTGTTTACAGGAAAACCGAACCGGAGAACCGTGCCGGTGAAAAAACTTTTTCGCCGGTGGAGATACTATATGTTCTTCCTGTAACGGCAGTGTTGTTATCCAATGAGCCGGCGGTCATGCTTGGAACGTCGGCCGCCGTATTTCTTGCAGTGTTTGGTGTGTTATTCACTTCACGGTCGAAAGCATCCGGAAAGCTGGTCTATACTCCGGGAATACAGCGTCTTCTCGGTATAACCTATGCTGTCTACTGGCTGATTGCGATTCTCGGTGTTTATATTGGAGGCACTTATTCCGTAGGAGCAGCCGTGATGTGGCTGACCATTTTTGCCGTTCTCCCACCGGCTCTTGTCAAAGCAGCCGGGTGGATTAACGAACCGATTGAAAACACGGTTCAGCAGCGGACTGTAGAAGATGCGGAGCGCCTTCTCGAAACTATGCCAGAATTAACAGTTGTTACAGCATCCGGACCCAGAAGTGCAGAACTGGTCAGAAATGTTTCTGCAGTACTTGCCGAAAGATTTCAGCTTCTTACTTCATCTTCTTCCGTCGGGACGAAGCTGGAAACAGCGCGAATAATAAACAAGCAGTTAAAATCCCATCACGAGATATTTCTTGCGGAGTTAAAAACTGGAGAAGAAAAAGCAGTTCAGGAAATTTTCCAGGAGGCTAGTAAACAAGTTATTATCGATTCCAGCGAGACGCTCCTGGAAAATATGTACGAATCTATCCCGGAGAAAACTGTTTTAATTGCAGACCGCAATTCAATACAGGCCTCCCCTGAGGAAGCACAAGAAGGAAGCAGACTGATAACGTTTGGGCTGGAACGTACGGATGCCGATATATACGCCCAGGAGGTGGAGGAGGACAGCCGGGGAGTCCATTTCGCAGTTAAACAAAAAGATCATGATAAGTTATTCCTAGTCCACTCTGAGAGCCGGGAAACCGCCTCCCTGATTCTTGCTGCAGCTGCTGCAGCCTTAGGAACTGGCATGACGTTTGAAGAAATTGAAGAAGCAGTAAAAAAGAACTGGGGACCTTAAAGAGTATGAGATAAAAAGATTTCCGGCATACGTTGTGCGAAGCCTGTCAGAAAAAGCTGACAGGCTTTTTTTAGTTCCCGGCTGCACCTGTGTTTGTTAAATCGGCGCAGGACGAGTTAGGAGATGGGTGAAACCGGGTATACGCCTAGCAGGAAGTATTGATAAAAAAGAGGAGGTATTGTAATGAAAGCTGCAGGAATTGCGGCAGCGGCAGTTTTACTTGCCGGATGCCAGAATGGAAATGAAAACATTGGAAATGAGCCGGACAAAAATACGGGAAATGTAGTAAATGAAGAGGAAGCAGAAGTGGATACGGAAGACGACGAAGAAAATGAGGGCGGGGAGGAGGGGCAGCAGGAGGGGAACGAAAGTTTTTCTATGACGGAGGCGGGGACAGAAGACTGGAATGTGGAAGTAATTCTCGATAATCTGGAATCCCCATGGGCAGTAACTTTCGATGAGAATACAACTTACATCACAAGCCGGGAAGGATACATGATAGAGGCGGAAAATGGAGAAACAGAACAGGTGGATGTGGAAACGTCCGACCCAGTACTTCAGACGGGGGAAGGCGGGCTGCTTGGCTTCGAGCTGTATGAGGAGCAGAAAGCTTTTTTGTACTATACTTATGAAAATGGTGAAGCGTATGCCAACCGCATTGTCCGGGCGGAAAGAACGGCGGATGCCTGGGAGGAAACAGATGTCCTTCTGGATAATATTGAAGGTGCTTCGATCCATAACGGTGGACGCCTTGCACTCGGTCCGGACGATATGCTTTATGCAACTGCCGGCGATGCCGATGTCCCGGAGTGGTCCCAGGATGAAGAACGTTATGCCGGAAGTATTCTTCGAATGACAATTGATGGAGAGGTCCCGGAAGATAATCCGATGGAGGATTCATACATATACAGCTCTGGTCACCGCAATCCGCAGGGGCTTGCCTGGAATACGGAAGAAGAGCTTTACAGCTCGGAGCATGGTGCTGTCGGAAAGGACGAAATCAACCGGATTGAACCGGGTAATAATTACGGATGGCCGGTAATTGAAGGGGATGAAACGGAAGAAGGAATGGAGACGCCGGAGATTCATTCCGGAGAGGATACATGGGCGCCTTCGGGAGCTGCTTTCCTGGAAGACGAATTCGTAACAGCGGGACTCCGTGGAGAAGGCCTGTATGTATTTGATGAAGAAGCAGAAGAAATACATCTCACATTTGAAGGAGAAGGCAGGCTCCGTGACGTCAAAATACACGAGGAGGCCCTCTATGTACTTACAAATAACACAGACGGCCGTGGGACTCCCCGTGAAGGAGACGACAAGCTTCTTCGTCTGACACTCAATTAAAAAAACGTTGGGAGTGAAGCAGGTGAGTGTAGAAGAACATAAAAAAGCGGCACCGGAAAAAGTTCGTTGCAGAGTAGTTACCGTAAGTGACACAAGAAATAAAGAGACAGATAAAAGCGGGAAGCTGATTGTTCATTATCTGGAAGAAGCCGGGCATACAGCTGTTTCCCGGATCGTCGTCCGCGATGAAAAGGACGAAATTCTTGCTGCAGTAAAAGAAGGAATATCATCCGTTGAAACAGATTCCGTTATCTTAAATGGTGGAACAGGGATTGCCCGTCGTGATATTACGATTGAAACAGTGCACCCGCTGTTTGATAAGGAAATTACCGGTTTTGGGGAAATATTCCGTATGCTCAGTTACACAGACGATATAGGATCCGCTGCCATTATGAGCCGGGCAGCCGCAGGGGTAAGCGGCAGCACGGCGCTTATCTGCCTTCCGGGATCCAGTGGAGCAGTTAAGCTTGCGATGAAAAAGCTTGTGCAGCCGGAGCTCGCACATATCGTACGGGAAATACAAAAAGACTTGTAATACAGCTCAGCCCCCGGAAACTTTTTTCGTTTCCGGGGGCTGAGCTTCAGCTTTTCACCCTGTCGACTTTGAACACGATCTCCTGACAGCACGGATCACCGGGGATTACGGAGAAAAATCGATCTTTTATCGAAGAAAACTGATGGAATAATAAGGCTTTTTACAGCAGAAAACTTCCTCTTATTTCCCTGCAGCAGCAGGGCAGACTCCTGGATGAAAAAAGGGCGAGGCGGGGTTTTCCCTTAAGCCACCAACACCAAACTCTCTTAGTAAGATAGGTTTATCTCTCAAATACTCGCTTTAACAGAAATATTCATGCAGCATCATTGCACCATGATGAATGAAAATAGCCTTTTATAATAACGTAACCTCTTATCCAAACGGAAGGTTGAAGCATGTTTAGACGGGAGATCCTGCTCTGTCTTTTTTACCGTAAGCTGAAGTGGACATGGAGGGACTCCGGAGCGATCAAGGCCGAGCTCCACTCTGGCCGGTAAAAGGAGGACAGAATCAGCTGAGGCCGGTCCGCTCGGAAAGCCTCTCCGTGGTAACGAAAGCGAACGTCCCTCTTTGTTTTCAAGGCAGCCTGTAAAAAAAGCTGTAGTTTCCTTTACTCGGAAGGCTGAGACTGACTGTCTCCGTTAGTAGAAGAAAGGAGCGGAAGGAGTTCATGCAGATCCTGAATAGTATAGTCCGCTGTAATTTCATCCATTGGTTCTTTTTCAAACCGGTTCAGCCATACAGAGGTGATTCCGGTCCGCCATGCTCCCAGTATATCTGTTTTCAGATTGTCTCCTACCATCCAAGTATTTTCTCTGTCGGCTCCGCTTACTTCCAGAGCATACTCAAAGATTGATGCATCCGGCTTACCCCGGCCGAAAGCTCCGGAAATAATAACCTGATCGAAGTAGGGAGTAATTTCGGGTGTAATAGTGAGTTTTGTCTGTTGAAGCTGAGGAGATCCGTTTGTCAGCAGTACAAGCGTGAACCGCCCCTGGAGTTTATCCAGAACTTCCAGTGCGTCATCAAATAAAACCGGCGAGCGTTTTCGTTCTTCGATGAATCGGGAAGCGAGGTCTTCTGCAGCCTCAAATTCTGCAGTTCCACATTCTTTCAGCCCGTCGTACCAAGCATACAGCTGGTATTCTTTAATAACAGCGGCCAGCTTATCAAAGCCTTTCTCTTCATCTTCGAAAGAACCCCAGAGCCCTTCAAATGGGTTTATGCCGATCATCTGCGTAAATTCGTATGTATCATAGGAGGCGTATCTTTTCCGCGCTGCTCGGCGTACAGCCTCTTCAAGGGCGGATGCGTCTACTGCATAAGTTTCTTCAGCGTAGCTGCACGTACGATCAAAGGCAAGCTGAATACTTTTTTCATCCCAGAGTATAGTATCATCCAAATCGAAAAAAACAGCAGGTTTCATGTTTTCGTATCTCCCTTCAAAGATCGATTATTTCTTTAACAGTGTAAAGTATCCAAAATCTTCTGTAAACCGTCCGGGCAAAAGGACTTAATAAGTTTTTGGGAAGAAGCAGGAAGTGTTTGTAATAATGGTTCGCCGGAATATGGAACTGCGCAGAGTATAGATAAAAAACAATGGAGATGCGGATAAAAAAGTACTTTTATATAAGAAGAAGGACTTTGCATTTATTTCTAGAAACTAGAATGTATATTTTATTTTAGTGGAGGTATGAGAAACATGAAAAAAAGAATTGATGAACAAGGTCTCTTAACCCAGCTTCTGCATGCAGGACAGGTACCGGATCCGACGACAGGGGCGCGGGCAGTACCGATTTACCAGACTACCTCCTACGTGTTTGAAGATGCTGATCACGCTGAACGGCTGTTTTCACTCACAGAACCAGGCAATATTTACAGCCGGATCATGAATCCGACCGTTGATGCTTTTGAAAAGCGAATGGCTGTTCTGGAAGACGGGGTAGGGGCACTCGGCACTTCCTCCGGCATGGCTGCAATCACAATGTCCATTATGAACGTGGCTCAGAGCGGGGACCACATCGTTGCTGCCTCCCATCTTTACGGAGGCACCTATAATCTTTTTGCCATCACTCTTCCAAAATACGGGATCGATGTGTCGCTTGTGGATATATCGGACATTAATGCTGTTAAGCAGGCAATTAAAGATAACACAAAAGCTGTTTTTGCTGAGACAATCGGTAACCCCGGTCTTCAGGTGCTCGACTTTCATGCGGTTTCTGACGCAGCCCACGATGCCGGAATTCCGTTAATTGTTGATAATACGTTCGGAACGCCTGCTGTCTGCCGCCCGCTTCAGCATGGAGCGGATATCGTTATTCATTCTGCAACGAAATGGATCGGGGGGCACGGAACGACGATTGGCGGCGTGGTCGTTGACGGAGGCCGTTTTACGTGGAACAAAGAAAAATTCCCGCAGTATCATGAGCCGGATCCGAGTTACAACGGGCTCGTATATAATGATCTCGGAGATATGGCTTTTATTCTGAAAATGCGTGTGCAGCTTCTGCGTGATATTGGAGCTGCGCTTAGTCCTCAGAACGCTTTTTATCTGCTTCAGGGACTGGAAACATTGTCACTCCGAATGGAACGGCATCAGAAGAATGCTCTTACTCTTGCCAGACGTCTCCAGGAGCATCCGGCAGTTAACTGGGTCAAGTATCCCGGATTGGAAGCTCACCCGGCACACGAACTCGCGGTGAAATATCTTGATGGAGGATTCGGAGGTGTTGTCAACTTCGGTATTGACGGCGGCATGGAGGCGGGGCGTGAGCTTATTAAGCACGTATCACTCTGGTCCCACGTCGCTAATGTCGGGGATGCGAAAAGTCTGATTATTCATCCGGCTTCCACCACCCACCTCCAGCTCAGCGAAGAAGACCGGGAAAGCTCCGGTACTACATCAGACCTTGTCCGTCTATCTGTTGGACTCGAGGACATAGAAGATCTGTACGCAGATTTGAATGAGGCACTTGGGACGGCTACGGGTCATTTTGGACTGAAGCTGGATAAGGACAGCTATGCGGAAGCTCTGAAATCAGCTGTGTCCCATACTGAGGAGGGGCCGCGCCGGAAAACGATGATCGTTCTTTCCGAAACTGCTCAATATGCAAAGAAGTGGGAACGGCTCGGCTACCGTACTATCCGGACAACTTCCTCCGAAGAGCTTGATAAGTGGAAAGGAGAAACAGTGGATTATGTACTGGCTCCGGAGCATTCGGAGGACCTTTTAAAGGAGGCAGTGGAAAAACTTCGCCCGTACGGGGTTGTACATCACGGTCAGGCAGCCATTTTGTCGGCTGTACCGGAGGGAGTAGCTTCTATAGCAGATAAACCTTAAAAGTTTCAGCCTGCGTCTCCTGTAGATTTTTAATGAAGGGGCTTTTAAAAAATAGCTATGTTAAATTTTGGTGTTGAGCCCTCAAGAAACTTCGCTCCAGCCCGGCCGTGGAGGAGATCTCCTTCTTCCACGGGCCGGTTTTCACTTCGTTTTTTCATCCATGAAAGAGACGTCCTTCTGCTTTTTATGATTCCTTTTTCTCATTCAGTAAAAAAGCCGCAGGCACTCCAATAACAACACGGAGCTTTAACAGAGACACGCATGAAAAGTTTTTGCACCATGAGGGATGAAAATAACCTTCTATATCGTTGGATTTTAAACATCCCACTTGAAAGAAATACCTTCGCATTTTTTTCCGGAAGCTGCAGGAGCCAAGGGGGGACTCCGAAGCGATGAAGGAAGAGTCCCACTCCAACCGACGAAAGAGGACGGAATCAGCTGAAGCCGGCCCGCCCGGAAAGCCTCCCCTTGGAAACGAAGGCGGACGTTTCTCCCGTCCATATTTTATTTTCAAGGCAACTTAAAAAATTGGTGGCTTTAACATCGTACGCGGGCCACCGACTTTTCAGTTGGAAGGCCGGGCTATTCTTTTCATAACAGCCAGGAAGATCATATAGATCGAACGAAGAGAAACTGCTTCTTTCCGGAAAGTTCAGGAGAAACATTTCCATTCCACAGAATAGTGAGGCCGAATGAATAACTTGATCAACAAATGGAACCCCCTGTCAGTTAATGGCTGACAGGGGGTTCTTTATGAACAGATTTTTTGGGGGACCTAACTTTAATACAAAAGCTTCAAGAGTTTATAATTTTCAGCTGTCGGTATTTCCTTCGAAAAATTCAGGATTGTCTTCAGCGATATCCTCAAATACGCGCTGCTCTATTTCGAAATACAGCTGATTCCATTCGGATGTATTATCCGGATTAACATCATATTCTGAAGCCGCCTCTTCCTGAATCTCGTGCCAGATGTAAGGAAGTGCAAATTGAAATTCCAGCTGGCGCCTGCCCAGCTCTTCGTCTGCTTCTTCCAGTTCGTCTATAAATAAACGAACTTCAGCATCTTCTTCGAGTGTGAGAGCCTGTTCTTCACTGACAAATTCATTGAAACTGCCGGAATCGTAGCTGAAATCGTAGTTTTCTTCTGCAAAATCCTTCCATCCTGTGAGCTCGAGAGAAATCCATTCTGCAGCTTCTTCCGGGGACGTGTCTTCACTGCTGCTGTCTTCCCGAATCTGCTGGTAAATCGTAAATAACAGGGCCTGTTCTTCAAAAGCCTCCTGTGTGAACGGGTCGTTTTCTTCCGGTGTATATTCCTCCAATGCTTCCTGCGCAGCGGAGCGGTAGGAATCCTCCTGTGCGGATGGAACGTCAGAAGTATTTTCTTCTGACGTTTCCACATTTACCGGTTCCTCCCTCGTAGTTGTTTCTTCTGATTCTATGTCAGGAGCGGGTTCCTCTGTATTCGCTGTATTTACTTCCTCGGTCTGGATAACCTGCTGATCACTGTCGATGATAAAAAGAATGATCGATAAGACAGCTAAAACCAGGGCACCAATCCCAAGAATAATTAATTTTTGCCTCGGCATTTTGTCACCTCATATTCAGGGATGATTGTTCAACGTATTATAGCATGTAATAAGAGAGAGCGGAAATTGAAAATCTCAAGAATGACCGGCCGGCTAATGGTATCAAGATGTTTGTTTACGTTTTTCTTCCCGGCTCCATGGTGGCTGTTTTTCCCCGGATGATAGTGCTGCACTTATTTTAACACCAATTGTACTTGCTGTGGTCACGGACCTTCATTATAAAGAAACAGTGATACTGCATTTTATAACGGCAAGCGGTTTTATTGCCCTTCACATTGCTGCCGCTGATCGTCAGTAACCGCCTTAGTATCGTTTCAGCTGATTTTCTGGACCGGTTTTCTGGAAATGCCTCTTATATGGTTATTCCAAATTTATTTCCTCCTGGACCAGGAATTCTCGTTCCCCTGGAATCTGTAATATGATCATCCTCCGGAAACCGTCAGAAGCAATTAAGGATCATTATTGTTCCATCTTTTCCTGTTTATACTTGATGGCCTTCTCCTTAGTTATTTTATTTATATTAACCATCCTTCCGCAGAAGAAGGAACAATGATGTATCTGTTTTTATTATGGCTGGTACTATCGCTGTTTGCTTTTTGTTTATGATCTGCAGAAGCCCACCCGTGGAAATAGACAGGATTGTTTCGGAAAGCGTCCCGATGGAAACGAAGAAGCACGTTTATCTTATGGATGGTATATTTTCAGGCCGTGAATAAAAAAGCAGCATGTTTTGCTGCTGGCGGCTCCGGCTTTAACGATTCTTTCTAAAGCATCCGAATGTATGGTGGATGCATTAGTCTGAAAGGCATACGGATAGTATTAACAATACAAAAATAGTATTATGAATAACAGCTGAGTGGAAAGTAAAATCGGAAATCGTAAAGGTCATAAACAATCTAAGGATAGCTTTACGAGAATAAAAGGGGGGAGAACTATGCTGCATATAACCGGGCTGATACTCGCTGGAGGAAAATCCAGCAGAATGGGGAAAAATAAAGCACTGCTTCCGATTGGGGATAAGACGGCAGTGGAACGTATTGTACAAGCTCTCTCCGAATGGACGGATAGTCAGGTAATCTCAGCAGATGAAGCAGAAACATACCTTTTTACAGGGCTGCCGGTTGCGGTGGATCTTCATCCCGGGGAAGGTCCACTTGCCGGGCTGGAAGCAGGAATGGAAAAAGAACAAGCAGACTGGTACCTCGCTGCTGCCTGTGACATGCCTCTTATCAGACCCGAAGTGGTCAAATATTTAACCGGAAAAATAAAAACGTCAGAGTACCAGGCTGTTCTTCCGGTCATTAACGGCAGAAGGCAGCCGCTTCTGGCAGCTTATCGTGCTGACTGTCTTCCCGTACTGAAAAATTGTCTTTCAGATGGAGAACGATCTCTGAAAGCGTTTTTTGATAAGATTAACTTTGACATCATCACTGAGAGCGATATGATAGAGGAAGGAATAAAAAAGGAAACGGTTGAAGCCTCCTTTTTTAATATGAATCATCCGGAGGAATACGACAAGCTTCTTTTCTGGTTTGACCGGCAGAAAGAGAGCTGAAGGTCACAGTGCGGAGGGAAATACGATGAAGGAAGAAACGTTTCAGGATTATTATTACAACCAGGTTTGCTTTTCCACCAGGGACCATCCTTATTCAAAAGCTCCAAAGCATGTGTGGGTAATCAGCCGGTATAAAGACAGCTGGCTTTTAACTAAACATCCGTCCCGGGGAGTCGAATTTCCAGGGGGGAAAGTTGAAGATGGAGAACGTCCGGATGAGGCGGCTGTCCGGGAAGTTTATGAAGAAACCGGCGGAGTAGTTAAACATCTTTACTATATCGGCCAGTATAAAGTGGCCGGGAAAGCAGAAACAGTCGTAAAGAATGTTTATTATGCGGAAGTCGGCAGGCTCGAAAAGAAATCTTCCTATCATGAAACAGAAGGGCCGAAGCTTCTTACGGAACTTCCGTCCTCCATCCGGAAAAATAAAAAGTACAGTTTTATAATGAAAGATAATGTACTTCCATTGAGCATGAAGGAAATTTATATCCGCTTTTTTGCCGGTTCGGAAACTGAAGCCAAAAAAGAGCGGAAATTATAAAAACAGCCGTCCGTAAGCGCCAAAAAAGAGGTTCCGCTCTAGAGCGGAACCTCTTTTTTTACGCTATAGAACCGGACCTCCACGCAAGATATCCTCAGTTACATTATTGAAGCGTGTAAAATTAGTATGAAACTTGGCTGCAAGCACTTTAGCAGCGGCTTCATAGTCCTCAACACGGTCCCACATGAGACGGGGCTGAAGAACTTCCGGCGGCACGTCCGGACAGCTGGCCGGGATTTCCAAGCCGAATGCTTCATCAGTAATGGTGGAAGTATGAGCAAGATCTCCATTTAAGGCTGCCTTGACCATAGCCCGTGTGAAACGAAGGTCCATGCGTTTCCCTACTCCATAGGCTCCTCCTGTCCAACCGGTATTCACGAGATAAACATCTGTATCATGCTCTTCCATTTTTTTGCCGAGCATTTCAGCGTATACAGAAGCATCCCGGGGAAGGAAGGGAGCGCCGAAGCATGGAGAAAACACTGGAGTAGGCTCTGTAATGCCGCGTTCTGTTCCGGCGAGCTTGCTCGTGTAGCCCGAAAGGAAATGGTACATAGCCTGGGAACGGTTCAGCCTGCTGATCGGTGGAAGTACACCGGTAGCATCAGCAGTCAGAAACAGAATCACGTCCGGATGGCCCGCTGTGCTTGGGAGAGCTGCGGAAGGAATATATGTCAATGGATAGGCAGCACGGGTGTTTTCTGTGAAGAAATCGCTCTCATAATCCGGCGAGCGGTCTTCATATAAAGCAACGTTTTCCAGCACCGTTCCGAATTTAATAGCCTGAAAAATTTCCGGTTCCTTTTCCTGTGTCAGACCGATACCTTTCGCGTAGCACCCGCCTTCAAAATTAAAAATACCGTCTTTGGACCATCCATGCTCATCGTCGCCTATCAGCTGCCTGTCGTCGGAAGCGGAAAGAGTCGTTTTACCCGTTCCTGAAAGGCCGAAAAACAAAGCGGAGTCTCCCTCATCACTTACATTGGCAGAGCAGTGCATAGGCAGCACCTGCTGTTCGGGAAGAAGATAATTCATAATGGAGAAAATTGATTTTTTCATTTCTCCTGCATAGGCTGTGCCGCCTATCAGTACCGTTCTTTTTTCAAAAGAGACGATTACAAAAGCCTCGGACCGGGTTCCGTCCTCTTCAGGAACTGCTTTGAACCCGGGAGCAGATATAATCGTAAACGGTTTCATCTCTGCTTCTCCTTCTATTTCTTCCGGACGAAGAAAGAGCTGATGAGCAAAAAGCTGATGCCAGGCGTACTCGTTAATTATATCCACAGGGAGGCGCCAGCGGCTGTCGGCACCCGCATAGGCACGGCGGGAGAAAATCTGCTTTCGTCCGGATAGATACTGAAGCACCTTTTGTTCGAGACTTTCAAAAATTTCTGTCGTGATCGGCTGATTGACAGCTCCCCATTCGACGCTTTCTTTAACTGAGGATTCCTCTACAATGAAGCGGTCCTTGGGAGAGCGTCCTGTGTAAGCACCGGTTGTCGCCCGGAAGGCCCCATCAGAAGTCAGGACACCTTCTTCCCTGCGCACTGCGGTTTCCACGAGTTCGGGCACTGTAAGCTGCCGGCGGACAGTGGACTGTTTTAATAGTTGGTCAATCTGTAGGTGATCATGTATCATGCTCATCATGCTTCCCGCCTTTCAGTATATAGTATGTCATATATAACATTTATAACATACTATAAAGGGAAATCAAGAACTCCTGTAAATTCTTTTGGATTTTAGATCATGTCAGTTGACACGCCGGGGAAATTACAGTAGTATTCTCACAAGCGGATACTCTTATCCCGAGCTGGCGGAGGGACAGGCCCTACGAAGCCCGGCAACCATCATCCATATTAACCAGGGATGAACGGTGCCAACCTGCAAGACGACAGGTGCGTCTTGACCGATAAGAGGTGAAAGGACACGTTAAACCTTCTCCTCGCCGGGAGAAGGTTTTTTATTTGCAGCCAAGATTTTTAAAGTGCTGCAGACAAGCCGGATCACCACCATCTTAAGGAAGACGGATGGGAGAATGAGTGCCGTAATTTCTTTAGAGGAGGATGCCATATGGCAGGTAGAACTCGACTTTTTACATCAGAATCTGTAACGGAAGGTCACCCGGATAAAATATGTGACCAGATTTCTGATTCCATACTGGATGAAATTATCAAGAAGGATCCGAATGCGAGGGTAGCCTGTGAAACTTCCGTTAATACCGGTCTGGTACTCGTTGCCGGAGAGATTTCCACAACAACGTATGTTGATATTCCAAAAGTTGTACGTGAAACATTAAAGGACATCGGATATGTTCGTGCTAAATATGGATTTGACTATGAAACGTGTGCAGTACTGACGTCCATTGATGAGCAGTCAACAGATATCGCCCAGGGAGTGGATCAGGCACTTGAAGCAAGAGAAGGACAGATGTCAGACGATGAAATTGAAGCAATTGGTGCCGGGGATCAGGGACTGATGTTCGGTTATGCTGATAATCAGACTCCAGAGCTCATGCCGCTTCCGATTTCGCTTTCTCATAAACTGGCGCGACGTCTAATGCAGGTTCGAAAAGAAGGAATAATTGACTATCTCCGTCCGGACGGAAAGGTGCAGGTAACTGTAGAATATGACGACGACCAGAAACCGGTCCGTGTGGATACGATCGTCATTTCAACACAGCATCACCCGGAAGTTGAACAGGAGCAGATTCAAAAGGATCTGAAAGAAAAGGTTATCCGGCCGGTAGTCTCTTCTGAGCTGCTTGATGATGAAACAAAATACTTCATTAACCCTACCGGACGCTTCGTGATAGGTGGACCGCAGGGAGATGCGGGACTTACCGGACGAAAAATAATCGTTGATACGTACGGCGGCTATGCCCGGCACGGCGGCGGAGCTTTCTCTGGAAAAGACGCAACGAAAGTGGACCGCTCTGCAGCTTATGCGGCGCGGTATGTGGCTAAAAATATTGTAGCCTCGGGTCTTTCAGAGCGTTGTGAAGTGCAGCTGGCATATGCTATCGGCGTGGCTCAGCCGGTGTCGATTGCGATTGACACGTTTGGTACAGGCAGGGTTTCGGAAGACGTGCTCGTACAGGTCGTGCGTAATAACTTTGATCTTCGTCCGGCAGGAATCATCAAAATGCTCGATCTCCGCCGGCCGATCTACAAACAGACGGCAGCCTACGGCCACTTCGGACGTACGGATATTGATCTTCCATGGGAAAAAACCGACAAGGCAGAAACACTTAAAGCGGAAGCTCTGCAGCTCGCAGGTGAATAACCTTTAAGGGTGAACAGAGAGCTTATAAAAACAGCAAAACAGCCCCGCTTCGGTCCAGGCCGAAGCGGGGCTGTTTTTTGATACGTCTTCTCAGCGGGACTCCTCTGACTGCTGCATCGTTTTATAATACTGCCCTTTTTCGATGTAGCTGCGGCGGATCCGCTCCATTTCTTTAAAGTCTTCCTCGGTCAGGTCACGTACAACCCGGGCCGGACGCCCGAGTGCGAGTACTTTCGGGGGAATAACAGTCCCTGGTGTTACAAGACTGCCGGCACCAATAAACGCTTCCTGGCCAATTTCCGCTCCATCGAGTACCGTCGATCCCATGCCGATCAAAGCCCCTTTGTTAATTGTACAGCTGTGAAGCATGCACTGGTGTCCGACAGTTACTCCCTCTTTAATATGGAGAGGGAGTTCAGGACTTTGATGGAGGAGACTCTGATCCTGAATATTAACCCCCTGTTCAATAATAGTAGGAGCTACATCACCACGGATGACCGTATGATACCAGATACTTACTTCTTTATGAATTTCGACGTCTCCGGTAACAACAGCATTTTCTGCCACGTAAGCAGAGCTGTCGATTTTTGGTTCTTTGCCTTTATAAGGATATTGAATCATGTTATCAGCCTCCCGGTAATTTGTTATTAATTTTACAGAAAGGAGCAGGAGATTGCGACTGTGGAAAAGGAATTTACTTGAACCAATTTCATAAGGGCGTTTTTTAAACAAACAGCTATGTTAATATTTGGTTTGTATTGTGAAATTCATTCGCTTAAGTAAACAACAAACATTTTATCGGGAAAGAGTATCCTGAGCAAGAATTCTTTGTACAAATAGAGAAAAATGTTACTAATAGAAAGACAAAACTTAAACACATCTGAAAAATAAAAGGTAGGGATGAGCATATGTGGAAGTGGGAAGCAGAAGGAACGCCTAAAGCATCTGTTGTTATTATTCACGGAGCAGGAGAATATCATGCACGCTACGAATGGCTGATTAAGCAGTTTCAGCAGATGCAATTTCATGTGTTTATGGGAGATCTTCCCGGCCAGGGGACGAGTCCCGGACCGAGAGGACATGTTGATTCCTTTCAATTGTATGTGCAAAAGGTGCGGAAATGGCTGGAAGAAGCAAAAAAAGAAGGTCTGCCGGTTATTCTTGCAGCACACAGCATGGGCGGTCTCATTGGAGCTGTGGCTGTGCAGCAACTTGAGGAAAAGGAAATGCCTGATATGATCATTTTTTCTTCCCCGTGTTTCGGCTTGGTTGATAAACAGCCATGGACGAAACGGTCGGCAGTAAAAATGCTGAACCGCTTTGCTCCAAGGACGATGTTCCCGAGCGGTCTTGAACCGGGTTCAGGAACGCGGAGCCCGGAAATGAGGAAGAGGGACGAGCAGGATGATCTTCTTGTAAAACACGTCAGCGCCCGATGGTACAGCGAGCTGATAAGAGCCATCCGTGACGCTCATAAAAAAGCAGCTCACTTTCCGGACATCCCATGTTTTGTCGTTCAGGGAGGGGAAGACCACATCGTGGATAAAGCTGCTGTAAGAAAATGGTTTGATAATCTGCCTATTAACGACAAAGCTTTTAAAGAGTGGCCGGAACTGTATCACGAAGTATTTAATGAACCGGAGCGGGCGGAGGTCTTCACTCATATAACCGGCTTTATTACGCCAAGGCTTCTCCTTTACAAACAGTCTTCCTGAATCAGTCAGAGAAAATATAAATTAACCTGCCTCATTTTAAAAACGGTTTAGTTCGAGTCTGCTGGCAGTATGGAAAAATCCTTCTGCCGTGGAGAAAGCTTTCAGCTGACCTCCACGGCAGAGCAGGAACGAAGTTTCTTTCAGCTATCAGCGCCGAGCTTTAACATAGCTTTACTATCTATTACTTCTTTTCAATAATGAGGAGAAACGGAGGAGAATTTTTCTGGTTAATAAACTGGTACTGGAGGACCTGAAATTCTTTTTGGGGTAGAGCTTCTGAGAAAGTCAGCAGACGGTCTTTTTCCACTTTTCCTTCAGAGTGGCCGTGATAGACGACGATTACCACTCTGCCGCCCTTTTTCAGGCGGTTCAAAAATCCTTCTAAACCCGCGATGGTCGTCTCCGGAGTTGTTGTAACTGTTTTGTCGCTTCCTGGAAGGTAGCCGAGGTTAAAAACAGCGGCATCGATCACTTCTTCCTGAATATAGCGAAGGGCATGTTGATGACCGGAGACGATGATTTCCGCTTCGGCTCCGGCATTTTTCAGGCGGGACGCAGTGTTATCGGCTGCCTGCTGCTGAATATCGAAGCTGTATACTTTTCCTTCCGGACCGGTACAGCCGGTTAAAAAAAGTGTGTCGTGGCCATTGCCGGCTGTAGCATCCACCGCTGTTCCTCCTTCCGGTATTACTTCTTTTAAAAACATCCGGGCCTGTTCAAGAATTCCTGGAAGCATAAGCATCCCCCTTCGCAGCAGCATGATGAAATTTCCCCTGCCAGCTTCCGCGCCGCTGAAGCTCCTCGTCAATACCATTTAAAGCGTTCCACTTATGAGAGCTCCACATCGGTCCGATCAGCAGCTCGGCGGGGCCGTCTCCTGTCAGACGGTGAACAGTCATGTCCGGTGGAAGAATTTCCAGCTGATCACAGACGATTTGTATATAATCCTCAAGTTTCATTAAATCAACGAGCCCCTTTTCGTACTGTTTAACCATAGCCGTTTTCTTCAGCAGGTGAAGAAGGTGGATTTTAATGCCCTGAACGTCGAGCCGGGCAACTTCTTCTGCTGTCTGGAGCATCATGCGGTGGTCTTCAAGCGGCAGGCCGTTAATAATATGACTGCAGACGCGGATACCGTGTCTGCGAAGTTTACGAACTCCCTCCCCGTAACAGGCAAAATCGTGGGCGCGGTTGATCAGTTCTCCGGTTTTATCGTGCGCCGTCTGAAGCCCAAGTTCCACCCAAAGGTAGGTTCTTTCATTCAGCTCTGCAAGATATTCAACCACCTCGTCGGGAAGGCAGTCGGGGCGTGTGGCGATGGACAGGCCCACCACCCCTTCCTGAGCGAGGATAATTTCAAATTTTTCACGCAGTTCTTCGACAGGAGCGTACGTATTCGTATACGCCTGGAAATAGCCGATATATTTGGCATTTTTCCATTTTCGGTGCATCCGGTCTTTTACATCGTGAAACTGGGTCACAAGATCATCCGCGCGGCGTCCGGCAAAATCTCCGGAGCCCCGGACGCTGCAGAACGTGCAGCCGCCGTGGGCAACTGTCCCGTCCCGGTTTGGACAGTCAAACCCGCCGTCGATCGGTATTTTCATGACTTTCTCCCCGAAATGCTCTTTCAGCTCATGGTTCCAGGAATAATAGCGTTTTTCTCCAAAATGGCCCGGTATGTTATCCATTTATACTTCTTCCTTTCCCGGGAGACCGCGGAGAATGCTGATTACTGTTTCAATATCTTCATAACTGACATCGGCGTTCGTCGTAAAACGAAGAGCCTCCGGTTTGTATTGAATAATGGCAGCCCCTTCTTCCGCCAGGAGGTCCACCCATTCAGCGGCGGAGCGGGCTGAGGTATCTGTATCAGCAACGATAATATTAGTTTCGACGGAGTGACGGATAGTCAGATCCGTATATTCATGAATGGCTTCAGCTAGACGGCGGGCATGGAGATGATCCTCTTTCAGCCGCTCCCGGCGCTCCTGAAGTGCATAAAGTCCGGGAGCAGCAATAACCCCGGCCTGCCGCATACCGCCGCCGAGCATTTTGCGTTTTTTTCTTGCGGTGCGGATAAATTCACTGCTTCCTGCAAGAACAGATCCGACAGGGGCTCCGAGTCCTTTGGAAAGACAGAACTGCACGCTGTCTGCAAAAGATGCAATTTCCGAAGCTTCCACCTGCAGAGCTTCCGCTGCGTTAAACAGGCGGGCTCCGTCCATGTGGACAGGGATACCGTGCTCATCTGCTGTTTCTTTTACCTGCTTCAGGTAATCGATTGGAAGGACAGCGCCGCCTCCGCGGTTATGTGTGTTTTCCAGCCAGATCAGCCCGGTTTCCGGATAGTGCACATCTTCCGGACGGATGGCCGCTTTCAACGTTTCTACATTAATAACGCCGTTCCGGTGGGGGAGTGTACGTGACTGCAGACCGGCAAAAGCGGAAATAGCCGCTCCTTCATAAACGAAAACGTGAGCTTCGTCATCCATAATAACTTCCTGACCCGGACGGCAGTGAGTAAGAAGCGCAGCCTGATTGCCCTGTGTACCGCTAGTAGTAAACAGTGCCGCTTCTTTACCGAGCAGGCGGGCAGCGTAGTTTTCCAGTTCGTTTACAGTAGGATCCTCTCTAAACACGTCGTCACCGACATCGGCTTCTGCCATCAGCCGGCGCATAATATCATCCGGTTTCGTCACGGTGTCGCTTCGCAGATCTATCATAAAAGAATCTTCCTTTCTCCAGAAAACATTGTTCTATCTTAGTTTCATCGTACCATGAGCAGAGCCGGAGAGAAATGGTTGCCGGGAGTCTTCGCATCGGTTACTATTTATTTTGGAAACCGAAATATATGAAGGAGGGCTCGTATGCCCAGGGCAGTCTGGATTCTCGTTATTGGAATGACGATTAATATTACAGGGGCATCGTTTCTATGGCCTTTGAACACCATTTATATATCACAGGAGCTCGGCCGGTCGCTGACAGCAGCAGGAGCGGTTCTCACGATAAATGCGCTGGCAGGTGTCGCAGGTAACCTGCTGGGCGGAAGGCTGTTTGATTTAATAGGAGGCTTCCGTACAATAATGGCGGGTGTCATCATTGCTATGGCTAGTGCTTTTACCCTTGCCGCTCTGCATGAATCTTTTACGGCTTATGTTCTCTGCCTCATTGCTCTCGGATTTGGTGGAGGGATGATGATTCCCTGCATGTACGCTCTGGCAGGGTCCGTCTGGCCGGAAGGCGGCAGGCGCCCGTTTAATGCCATGTATGTTTCGCAGAATATCGGAGTGGCTGTCGGGGCTGCCTCCGGGGGACTTCTCGCAGGATTCCGGTTCGACTATGTATTTATCGGAAACGGTCTGATGTATGCGGCTTTCTTTTTTCTTGCCCTTTTTTATTTCCGGAACCTTCAGGGGCATGGGGGCCCCGGTCCGATCGAAGCTGTGAAAGATATCGAAGAAAAAAAAGAGCACCGCCGGCGGTTTACGGCACTAGGGCTGCTCTGTGCCGGCTTTTTAATCAGCTGGATTGCCTATGCGCAGTGGGCATCGACGATAGCCGCCTATACACAGGAGCTTGGTATCCCTCTTTCCTATTACAGCCTTCTTTGGACGATTAACGGGGCAATGATTGTATTCTGCCAGCCGCTTATTCGTCTGCTGATTAATCGTTACGTGCGGTCTTTAAAGGCCCAGATATATACCGGAACAGCTGTATTTATGGCTGCTTTTATAGTGCTCTCCCAATCCGGAACCTTCGCCTGGTTCGCAGCAGCGATGATTATTCTGACCATTGGTGAAATGTTTGTATGGCCGGCGGTGCCGACGATCGCCCACAGACTGGCTCCAGAAGGAAAAGCCGGCTTTTATCAGGGGATCGTCAATAGTATCGCGACAGGAGGGAGGATGATCGGCCCATTATTCGGCGGGTTTGTCGCTGATGTTTTTGGGATGCACATATTGTTTTATGTCATCACAGTACTGTTTATTATTCCTTTTATTATGACAAAAATTTTCGACCGCGGGGTGCCGCAGATGGACTTTTCCCGGAGTGCTTGACATGCAGCTGTCCGGTGCATACAATAATTACGATACATGCCTAAAGAAAATCAATGACAAAGAAGAGGATTATTAGCGGCAGAAGTGTCTGACAGAGAGTTAACCCCGGCTGAAAGTTAACGTCACGATGCTGTGAACTTACCTCGGAGTTGCGTTTATACGCCGTAATACCGACGTTACCGGTCCTAAGGGAGCACCATGCTTTTAATGGTGCTAATCGTGGGTGGTACCGCGGGAAGGAATCCGACCTCTCGTCCCAACGTTTGTTGGGGTGTGGGGTTTTTTTGTTTACATAAACTGAACAGGGGGTAGTTTGTTTTGGCTTTTTATCATCAGAAAATTGAAACGAAATGGCAGAAATACTGGGAAGAAAACAAAACTTTTAAAACGAAGGAAGACCCGTCACGGGAAAAGTTTTATGCGCTGGATATGTTTCCTTATCCATCCGGTTCCGGGCTTCACGTCGGCCATCCGGAAGGTTACACAGCAACTGATATTCTTTCCCGCATGAAGCGGATGCAGGGATATAACGTGCTTCATCCGATGGGGTGGGACGCGTTCGGGCTTCCGGCGGAACAGTATGCACTTGATACCGGAAAACATCCGCGGGAATTCACGGAAACAAATATTAATAATTTCCGCCGTCAGATTAAAGCACTTGGTTTTTCCTATGACTGGGACCGGGAAATCAATACGACAGACGAAAACTATTACAAATGGACCCAGTGGATTTTCATCCAGCTGTACAATGAAGGGCTTGCGTATGTGGATGAAGTGGCTGTCAACTGGTGCCCGGCTCTTGGAACGGTACTTGCCAATGAGGAAGTTATTGATGGCGTAAGTGAACGGGGAGGCCACCCGGTGGAACGCCGGCCGATGAAGCAGTGGATGCTCAAAATTACCGCCTACGCCGACCGGCTGCTGGAAGATCTGGAGGAACTCGACTGGCCGGAGTCCATCAAGGATATGCAGCGTAACTGGATCGGCCGTTCGGAAGGGGCGGATGTTTCGTTTGAACTGAAAGGTACGGGCGAAGAAATCACTGTCTTCACGACGCGGCCGGATACGCTTTACGGAGCTTCCTATCTCGTACTTGCACCGGAACACAGCCTGGTGGACAAAGTAACTTCAGGGGAGCAGAAGGAAGCAGTCGAAACTTACCGCACGCAGGTAGCGACGAAGAGCGATCTGGAGCGTACGGAGCTTTCGAAAGAAAAAACAGGGGTGTTTACCGGCGGCTGGGCCGTTCACCCGGTCACCGGAGACGATGTGCCGGTGTGGATCGCCGACTACGTGCTTGCAAGCTACGGTACAGGAGCTATCATGGCTGTTCCTGGACACGACGAGCGCGACTACGAATTTGCCCAGACATTCGGCCTGCCGATTGTAGAAGTCGTTTCCGGGGGAGACATTGGCCAGGAAGCTTACATCGGTGACGGACCGCACGTTAATTCCGGTTTTTTAAATGGCATGAACAATGAAGATGCCATTACTGCCATGTGCGACTGGCTGGAGAAAAACGGTAAAGGAAAGCGTCAGATCACCTACCGGCTGCGGGACTGGCTGTTCAGCCGGCAGCGCTACTGGGGAGAGCCGATCCCTGTCATTCACTGGGAAGATGGAACAATGGCCCCTCTTCCGAAAGAGGAACTGCCGCTGACACTTCCTGAGATGGAGGAATTCAAGCCGTCCGGTACTGGAGAGTCCCCGCTTGCCAATAACGAAGAATGGCTCACCGTGACTGATCCGAAGACGGGAATGAAAGGACGCCGCGAAACGAATACGATGCCGCAGTGGGCAGGCAGCTGCTGGTACTATCTGCGGTATATCGATCCTCATAACGACGAACAGCTCGCGGATCCGCAGAAGCTGAAAGACTGGCTTCCGGTGGACATTTATATCGGCGGAGCAGAGCACGCCGTGCTGCATCTGCTGTATGCCCGTTTCTGGCACAAGGTGCTTTACGACATCGGTGTTGTACCGACAAAAGAGCCTTTTCAGAAGCTGTACAACCAGGGAATGATTCTTGGGGAAAACAACGAAAAGATGAGTAAATCCAAAGGAAATGTTGTGAATCCGGACGACATCATGAAAACACACGGAGCAGATACGCTCCGCCTGTACGAGATGTTCATGGGACCTCTCGATGCGTCTATTGCCTGGAGTGAAAGCGGACTGGACGGTGCACGTCGTTTCCTTGACCGGGTTTGGCGCATGATGGTGAATGAAGATGGAGCTCTGAAAGAGGTTGTTTTTGACGGCCAGGGTACCGATCAGATGACACGTACCTATCACCAGACGGTCAAAAAAGTTACCGAAGACTTTGAGGCGCTGCGTTTCAATACAGGTATTTCTCAGCTGATGGTATTCGTTAACGAAGCCTATAAACAGGAAAAGCTGTCGCGAAGCCATCTGGAAGGATTTTTGAAACTTCTGTCCCCGGTTGCACCACACGTAAGTGAAGAACTGTGGAGCAAGCTTGGACACGAAGCGTCGATTGCCTATGTGACATGGCCGGTTCACGATGAAGCCTGGCTCACAGAAGACGAAGTTGAAATTGTTATTCAGGTGAACGGCAAAGTCCGTACAAAAATGAATATTGCCAAAGAAGCTTCCAAGGAAGATATGGAAGAAACAGCACTGAATAATGAGCAGGTGAAAGAAAGCGTGGAAGGAAAGACCATCCGAAAGGTCATTGCCGTACCAGGCAGACTGGTTAATATAGTAGCTAACTAAATGAAACAGCCCGGGATTTTTCCCGGGCTGTTTTCAGGCTGTTGATAAAGTGTTTTTTATACATACGTATACTTTTCCCTGCTTTCGCCTCGGAGTCGCCTGCTGCAGCTCCAGCAGGAAAATAAAAAGAAGTTTCCTCTTCTAGAAAAACGTGTTGATTCCGCCCTCTCTTCCATCAAGGAAATCCTTTTTCCTCCAGAACGTCCGGCGGGGACGCTGGTGGGATAGAGCGAAGTCGGAAGATCCCTTTTCCATGACCGGAGGCCACACAGCTGACGATGAGCCCCACGGCAAAGCTGAGCGCAGGAGAAAGCTATACACTCAGAAGAATAGTTATTCTGGAATCAAGACTTAATTGACACTCTGGAAACAGCCCGGGATTTTTCCGTGGCTGTTTTTCTATACATATAAGCTGGTATAAAAATTTAAAAGAGCAGAGAGACTGGTTTTATTCAAAAGGGATTTATATGATTGAGGGTTTCTTCGATCTGCTTAATATAAAGAAGGAAGGACTTTTTTCCTGATAGGAAATTTTCATTTGTAGAATATAAGGATTAATTAAAATTGTTCCGGGAATAGTCGTCAGTAGTCGGATGAAAAACACTTTTTGACTAGGAGGAACGATACTATGAATATATTAATTACGTCGGCGGCAAGAAGAATTGATTTTGTACGCTTTTTTCAGGAAGCTTATAAAAAAATGGATATTAGAGGAGACGTCATTGCAGCAGATCCGGAATACAATGCTCCATCTCTGCAGCAGGCGGACATAAGTTACGTTATACCAAAGCATACGGACCCGGACTACGCGGATGAAATTCTGGCAATCTGCCGGCGGCATGATGTTAGGGGAATCGTACCGGTTAATGATCTCGAAATTTCAAAACTGGCTGAAAACAAGGAGTTATTCAGACAGTCAGGTATCTCTGTTTTCGCCTCATCACCAGACATTGTGGAAATAATTCGGGACAAAGGAAAGTATGAAGAGTTTCTTGGGAATTTCGGGGTGCTGGTACCGCGTACGTTTATAGAGTTGGAGGAAGCAAAAGCAGCGGTGCAGCAGGGAAAAGCCTCACTTCCTTTTATTATTAAGCCAAGAAACGGCCAGGCTTCGGTCGGAATACATTTTGCACGTTCTCTCGACGAGCTGGAGACGGCATATACTTTTGCAGTCAACGAGATCAAAGAAGACGCGATTGCAGAGACAGCCCACCAAAAACCGGAAGACAACGTCATTTTTCAGGAAACAGTGGAAGGCGAAAAGTTCAGCCTTGATGTTTTTAATGATTTGAATGGCCGGTACCTTACGACGTTCGTCAGAAAACAACTGGCTATGAGAGGTGGCGATGTGGACCGCTGTCTTACTGTAAATGAACCGGCACTTCTGGAAATCGGCCGGAAAATCGGCGAAAACCTCGGCCACACGGGTTACATCAATACGGATGTTTATTATGATGGAACGGGTTATTACGTAATCGATATGAATCCCCGGATCGGGGGAGGGTACAGCTTTTCCCATGAAGCAGGAGCAGACATTCCTTCTGTCATACTTGCCCTGCTGGCGGGAAGAGAAGTGAAAGAAGAGTGGCTGACAGAAGAAAATGATCTGGAGTTTGCCCGGCATGATGTCGTCGCCCAAATCAATAAAAACAAAGCAAAAAAAATAGAAAAAAGCCTCTGAAAATCTTTCTGGATAGACGTTTAATGTGTCGATTCAGCGTGAAAATACACTAACAGTCATACTATTAAACACAACAGTGAATACAAAAGGAGGCTAATCATGGTCAATCCGATTCCTTTACTGGAGGAATTAGTGAAGATTGACAGTTCTACTAAAACAGGTGTCAATAAAATTATGGACTTTTCAAAAGAATGGCTCGAGAAAAGAGGGCTTGAAGTAGAGAAGCTTGAAAACAGAGGATACAGCATGCTCGTCTGTGAAATAGGAAGTGGCGAAGAAACAATTGTGCTTAATGCTCATCTGGACGTGGTGAACGGAGAGGAGCACCAGTTCACTCCGTTTAAAAAAGACGGTAAAATGTACGGACGCGGCACGGTGGATATGAAGGCCGGGGCGGCAGCGATGATGGAAACAGTTGCTGATCTGCAGAAGGAAAACCTTCCGTGCCGCGTTATGCTTCAGATCGTACCTGATGAAGAAACAGGGGGGACGTTAGGAACAAAATATTTAACTGAGCAGGGTTACCTTGGTGATTTTATTATCTGTGGTGAACCTACGAATTTCGGTATCGCGATCCAATCAAAAGGAGTACTTCAGCTCAACGTTGAATTTGAAGGAACTTCCGCCCACGGCAGCAGGCCATGGGAAGGTAAAAATGCGATTCACAAAGCGATGGATCTGTATGAGAAGATATATGAACTTCCATTCGCAGAAGCAACAGCACCGCCGGTTTATGGAAAGCCATCGATCAACCTGGCAGCAATAAATGGCGGCGGGACTTATAATAAAGTACCAAAGAAATGCAGTATGTCACTCGATATACGTTACCTGCCGGATCAGGATGCGGTGGAAATTGTGCGGGAGATTGAAAGTATTACGGACGGGAAAGTTTACGTGCACGACATTGGAGCTCCGGTACGGACAGAAGAGCATAATCCGTATGTGCAGGATTTGTCCCGGTCACTGCTTCAGGAAACAGATCTTGAAAAAGCGAACATTTACGGCCAGCATGGTTCAAACGACGGTAAATTTTTCACACCATACGGCGGAGCTTCTGTGGAATTCGGTCCTGCCGGCCATGACTGGCACGGAGAAAAGGAAATGGTGTATATGGATTCAGTGAAGGAATACCAGCGGATTCTTGCAGATTTCGTCCGCACTGTGGAACCCGCCGCGGCGGGAATCAAGTAGAAAAATATAAAACCGGCGTTTGAGGCCGGTCGTATAAAGAGGGGTGCAGGACAAAAAGTTGTCCTGCACCCTGAGGCTGTTGATAAAGTGTTTTTTATGTATAGATAGACGGTGTTCTGCTTCCGCCTTCCGGGACGCTTTCCGGGCGGGCCGGCCTCAGCTAATTTCTTCCTCCCGCAGGTTGGAAGAATTGGATCTTGGCCTCGTCCTTAATCGCCTCGGAGTCTTCCCTGCGGCTGCAGCAGGGAAATAAGAAGAAATTTTCTACCATGATAAATCTCCTTATTGAAGATTGAAGCCGTTTTCTTTGATAAAGAGTTGGTTTTCTTCCGTAACGGCGGAGAGGCCGGTGGGATTTCAGTGCAGTCTGATCACGGCGCAGGCCTAACAGCTGAAGGCCAGCCCCGCGACAGGCTTCCACCGGTAAGAGAAGGAGCTTCTACACTGACTGGAATAACTATTCTGGAACGATAACTTAATCAACAAGAAGGGGGGCAGGACAAAAGTTGTCCTGCCCCCCTTCTTCCTTTTATATAAAGCGGTTTGTTCAACATGTTTTTAAAGCTGCTCTGATTCTTTAAGTCGTCCGGCGGCAGCCTGTCCTGCTGTATAGCCGGTGGAGAAAGCGACGGTTATATTGTAGCCTCCGGTGTACCCGTGAAGATCCATGACTTCTCCGCAGAAAAAAAGTCCTTCTACGAGCCGGGATTCCATCCGTTTAGGATAAACTTCTTTAACACTTATTCCTCCTCCGGTTACAAAAGCTTTATCAATCGACAGCGTTCCGTCGGCTGTGAGAGGAAAATGCTTCATTGTACGGGAAAGCGTGCGGAGCTTGTCGTGGGCAAGCTCCGTTCCCGTGTTTTCAGGAGCAATGGAAGCAAACTGCAGACACACTGGGAGCATTCTCTCCGGAACAAAACCGGAAAGAGCATTTTTAACGGCTTTTTTAGGAGCGGCGTCGAGCTGCTTTTTGAGCCGCTGAAAAAGCTGTTCTTCGTTTTCTTCCGGAAATAGATCAATTTCTACCGGTACTTCCTGAACGTCGTATTTTTTCTTCGCTTTTATAACGTACTGACTGCATCTCAGTCCGATGGGGCCGGAAACGCCGAAATGAGTGAAAATCATGTCGCCTTCATGGGTTTTGATGGCTTTCTTTTTCTTTGGATCAATGACAGAGAGACGAACATTTCTTAAAGAGAGGCCCTGAAGCTCTTTGGATCGTATGTGAGCATCGCTCATAGTTATCGGAACTTCCGTCGGATAGAGCTCCGTAACGGTGTGTCCTGCCTTTTCAGCCCACGGGTACCCGTCTCCTGTAGAGCCGGTATGAGGCACAGACTTTCCGCCTACAGCAATGATAATATTACGGCATTTAATAATTTCGCCGTCTGCCAGTTCCACAGTATGGTGGGAATCTTTCCCGAAGTGAAGATCTTTCACTTCTGTTTTCTTCCATATTTCCACTTCGAGCTGCTGCATACGGTTCAGCAGCGCCCTGACGACATCGATCGCCTTATCATTTACCGGAAACATTCGGCCGTGATCCTCTTCCTTTAATTCGATACCGAGTGTTTCGAAAAAGCTGATAATATCCTCATTATTGAAAATAGAAAAAGGGCTGTACATAAAGCGCCCGTTACCCGGGATATGTTTAATAATTTCTGCAGCGTCCACCCGGTTTGTAACATTGCACCGGCCTCCTCCGGAAATCGCAAGTTTGCGTCCGAGCTTATTTCCTTTATCAAGAAGAAGCACATTGGCTCCATTTTCTGCCGCTGCGACTGAAGCCATCAGTCCTGACGGGCCTCCTCCAATTACGATTACATCTCTCATTGTTAACTTCCTTTCATGTTTAGCATATCTGCAACGATTGTACGGAAATCCCGCATGAAAAACAAGAAGGATGCTGTGAGCAGATACATTGCTGCAAATACCAAATATCACTATAATGAGGGATACAGCCAGATGAAATGTCGTTAGAAGTGATGAGAGGACGTGAGCTTTAAAATAGTTTTGTTTTTTTACAACAACTCTATTTTATTTATGATTTGGATATGCTACACTGCTTTGTGGAGATCAAACCAACGAGTAGAAAAAAGAGTGTGAGAGGAGAATTTGGACATGTTTGCAGGATTAAAATCCAGACTGAACGAAAAACGTGCGGTCTGGTCAAAGGAAACCCAGGAACGTATTGAACAATACGCAGCTTACGAAAGAAGACGGTCCCTCGAAGAGATGAATAGAAAACAGGCACAGCAGTCAATAGTAAATCAGGAGGTTGAGAAATACCTGAGAACAGTACACCCTTCCTTTCTGTTAAAGCCCGAAACGAACCGTGCCCTTCTGAACATGCTTTATGCACGCTCGGAAGGAACGTTCAATATAAATCTTTCGATGACAAAGGATATGCGCCGTGCATATTCCTTCTATCATAATGAGCTGAAAGTGTTTCTTTCGCTTCTTGAGCGTAAAGGATTTCAGACGCAGGGACAGGAGGAACTTTTCCTTCAGTCATTCCTTACGAAGCTTCGTGAAAATAATTATAGAAGCCTCGCGGAAACCTATGGAGATTTCGTCCCGGAGAATGCTTCCGTTACAGAAGCATTTGAGCTGTATATCGACACGGTCGATAAGGAAAATAAATACGAAAGCGGTCATCTGGACTTTTTTGCCACGTACCTGAACCATAAGGGAATTGCAGACTTTACCTGGACAAAAAGCCGCATGAAACGCCGGCTGAAGCATTACGAAAAGGCTCACAAGCAGGAATTCAAGCTGAAAGAACTGGAGCGGCGCCTGCAGCGTATCAGCTGAAAAAGTCTGAATGATGATTAAACAAGCTGTCTTTTTTGAGAATCTCAAAGAAGACAGCTTTTTGCTTGCCGGGTTTAGGAATGCATAAAATAAGTTTGGTTCGTGTATAAAAAATGGTAAAGTAAGAGCAGAAGGAAAGGAGCTGTTAAAGGTGAAAAAAGCAGATATTCTTTTTATTGGTGCCGGACGGATGGCCGAAGCGGTCGTTGCTGGAGTTGTTAAAACGAGCCGGGAAACTTTCGGAACTATTACAATGGCGAATCGATCCAACAAGGAAAAGCTGAACCATCTGCGGACTACATATGGTGTGCAGATGACTACAGACTGGCTGAAAGCTGTGCAGGAAAATGATATTATTGTTTTTGCAACACCGCCGCATTCACACGAAGAACTGCTGAGGGCTCTAAGCCCCCATATCAGCGGACAGCTGGTTGTAACTGTCGCAGCAGGTATTGATCCGGAGTTTCTTGAAGACAGGCTTCCGGAAAAAACACCTGTCTGCTGGATTATGCCGAACACAGCAGCGCAGATCGGCATGTCCATGTCGACATACACGTGTGGACGGTCCGTGGAAAGCCATCATCGGCCTTATATTGAGGCGCTCCTTAATGCAATCGGTCCGGCGGAGGAACTTACTTCAGAACAGGTGCACAATCTGACTGCGATTACCGGCAGTGCCCCGGCTTTTATTTATTACGTGGAAAAAGCACTTGAAGAGGCGGCGGTGAAGTACGGTATTTCGGAGGAACAGGCAAGACGGCTTGTCGTTCAGATGATGAAAGGGTCTGTGGCAATGCTCGAAGCCGGTCACAGCCCGGATGATCTTATGGGACAGGTCGCTTCTCCAGGAGGATCCACTGCAGAAGGGCTGCGCGTTCTTGATACGTACGGTGTCGACCGCATGTTTCAGCAGGCTGTACAGGCAGCAAATGCTCATGCCAGAGCACAGGGGGAGGAGTCTTAATTGCTGGAGAAACTGTCCATCAAAACAAATCAACGGGACGAAATGATTGATATTACGAGTCAGGTTCAGAATGTAATCAGGAGAGAAGCGGTACAGGACGGCGTGGTTTACATTTATTGTGCCCACACTACCGCTGGTATTACGATTAATGAAAATGCAGACCCGGATGTAAAATCCGATATGCTCATGCGTTTTGATGAAGTGTATCCATGGGATCATCCGAAATACCGCCATATGGAAGGGAATACAGCTTCCCATCTTAAAGCAAGTACCGTCGGTGCCTCCCAGGTCGTTCTTATTGATAGCGGCCGGATGATTCTCGGCACGTGGCAGGGTATTTACTTCTGTGAGTTTGACGGGCCGCGCTCCAGAAATGTATATGTAAAAATAATTAAAGGCTAAACGGAAAAGAGCAGGAGATAGGTAAATATGTCAGATCAACAGTTACTCCGGGGAACAATGATCCTTACGGCGAGCATTTTTATTTCGAAAATGCTCGGCCTGATTTATATTTTCCCTTTTACATCCATCGTCGGCCACCAGGGTCTGGCGTTGTATACATACGGCTACACGCCTTATACAGTACTTCTCAGTCTTGCCACACTCGGAGTGCCGCTTGCGGTGTCCAAATTCGTTTCGAAATATAATGCACTCGGGGATTACCATACCGGACAGCGCCTCTTGAAATCCGGCTTGGTTATTATGTCCATTACCGGCTTTCTCGCTTTTCTTGCCTTGTTTTTTTCGGCAGAAATGATCGCCAACCGGGTGCTGGATCCAGACAGTCTGGAAGGGAATTCGGTAGGAGATGCGGTCTTTACGATACGAATGGTAAGTGTAGCACTGCTCGTCGTGCCGGTAATGGCCATTATCCGTGGTTTTTTTCAGGGGAATCAGTCTATGGGCCCTACAGCTGTCTCCCAGGTTATTGAACAGATTATCCGTATCGCATTTATTCTTGTCGTTACATATATTATTATGTACTCGCTTGACGGGGAGCTTGGAACGGCGGTAGGGTTTGCTACCTTCGGGGCCTTTGCCGGAGCTCTCGGAGGCTTGGCTGTTCTTCTCTGGTACTGGCGCAGACGCTATGCCGGAATGCAGAAAATGCTGGAGGAAAGTACGATAGACCATAAAATCCCGCTTACAAAAATGTACAGAGAACTCTTCCGGTATGCGATTCCTCTGTCTTTTGTAGGGCTGGCTATACCTCTTTATCAGACGATCGACTTGTGGACGTTTAACCCGGCGATGAGAGATGCCGGGTTTGTCCAGCCGATTGCAGAAACGTACTATGCATCTTTTACCCAGTCCACGCATAAGCTCATATTAATTCCTGTGTCTATTGCTACGGCTATGTCACTGACAATTCTGCCTACAATAACAAGCGCCTATACGAACGGGGATACCGACAGACTGCAGCGTACGATTACGCAGACATATCAGATTATTCTCTTCCTTACTATTCCGGCCGCCGCGGGGCTGATGGTACTTTCAGAGCCTGCTTATGCTGCACTTTTTGGTCTTGGAGAAGTATCGATCGGAGGCGAGATGCTCCGTACGTATGCTCCGGTAGCCGTTTTCTTCGCTGTCTTTGCAGTTACAGCATCGCTCCTCCAGGGGATTAACCAGCAGAAGTTCGCCGTTATCGCTCTCGTCGCAGGTCTTTTGTTTAAAGTCCTTTTCAACAGCCTGTTTATTCAATGGTTCGGTCCGCAGGGAGGCGTATTTGCCACATTAGGAGGCTATATGCTGTCCGTCGCTGTTAACGTCTGGGCAATAGGGAAGTACGCACAATTTGATTACAGTATAATTTTCAGGCGACTTCGGCAGATCGTTATTTATACAGTAATAATGGCAGCTGTCGTTTTATATATTGCTTTCGGTCTGGAACGTTTTTTCCCAATGGACAACCGCTGGAATGCAGGTATTATCCTCGGGCTTTCCATCGGAACAGGAATCATCATTTATTTAAACCTTACTGTAAGATCCGGTCTCGCCGGACGTGTGCTTGGCCACCGTTTTGCTGTGCTGAAAAAATAGTAAACAAAACCGCACCGGTGAACAGGTACTTTTAATCCTTTTAAACGTCCGGGGAGACTCTCCGCGTCATGAAAGAAGAACCGGAGGCAGTACATAAAGAAGGTTTCCACCCTGCGGCGGAAACCTTCTTTATTACTGATTTTCTACTGGTTCAGGGGTTTCGTTTTCAACCCAGTTTTCAGCCCAGGACTGGATCTCATCGAGTGCAGGCTCCAGGGCACGGCCTTTGGAAGTCAGCTGGTATTCGATGCGGACTGGGGTTTCCGGGTATACTTTCCTTTCGATAATACCGTTGATTTCCAGCTGCTTGAGCCGGTCTACGAGCATTTTGTCGCTCATATTAGGAATGTGGGAGGAAATATCCCGGAAGCGGGATGGTCCGTGAAGAAGTACACGTATAATTAAACCGTTCCAGCGTTTTCCGAGAAGCTGAAAAGCAGTTTCGAATTTAGGGCACATGGTCAAGTCTTCCATGCTGTTCACCTCATTTCTGAGTCGTTCTTAGGAATGCATAAACTAAGTCACCGGTTTTATCTATTATAGCATATGAACACACAAGTCCGTAAATTAAGCGCATATGAATCAATTTCATAAGGCTGTTTTTTGAATAGCTGCCTTGAAAATAAAGGTAGATAAGTAAGGACCAGCAGCCTTCATTTCCATAGGGAGGCTTTCCGGGCGGAGCGGCTTCAGCTTACAGTAAAAAAGACAGAGCAGGAACCGTCTAAACATGCTTCGTTCTTCCAGTTTAGATAGGAGGTTACATTACGATAAAAGGGTCTTTTCATTCGTCATGGTGCAATGATGCTGCATGAGTGTCTCTGTTAAAGCAGCATGTAGTTGGAAGGGGGTCTGCAGCTCTTTTTACGTTCCGTAGAGAAAGCGAAATTTCCTCCGTCAACACCAAACTTTAACTCAGCAGATATGTAAAAGTGTTTTCCCCATCTAAAGCCCTCTTTATGGTGGGGGAGGCATCTGCTATAATATAGGAATCAGCATGAGCAGTGCTCATCGGGGAGGTGGGCGAATGTGAAGGAAAAGCAGAAGCTTTACATAGATTGGTACATAATTATTGCTGTTGTTATCATGTCCTGTTTCGGACTGCTTATGGTATACAGTGCAAGTTTTGTACAGGGTTATCAGTCGTATGAAAATGAAACGTTTTTCTTTACTCGTCATTTAATCTGGCTTCTTATGTCAGTTGTTTTGTTTATAGTTTTTATGTTTTTTCCATACCGGGCTTTTCGGAAGCTTATTCCGTTTATTCTTATATCCAGCTTTATTCTTCTGGCTCTTGTGCTCGTGCCGGGACTCGGGCATACTGTAAACGGAGCGACGCGATGGATTTCCGCAGGAGGTCTGACGA
Organism: Alkalicoccus sp.; assembly: GCA_007692495.1. Classification (GTDB taxonomy): domain Bacteria; phylum Bacillota; class Bacilli; order Bacillales; family Salisediminibacteriaceae; genus Alkalicoccus. The sequence continues at coordinate 7,212 of REBZ01000117.1, read as the reverse complement.
TCCAGCCTTCAGAATTCGTGAAACTCGGAATGATTATTTATGTCGCTTATATTTATTCCCGGAAGCAGGCATACATCGATGACTTTAAAAAAGGGCTTATGCCCCCGCTGGTGATCGTTATATTTGTCTTTCTATTAATTATGAGGCAGCCGGACCTTGGAACAGGTACTTCGATAGTACTTGTCGCTGGCGTGATCGCCTTTTTCTCAGGAGCAAGAATGAAGCATCTCGGGGCTCTGGGAGTGCTGGCAGGTGCAGGGCTGTATTATTACGCAAGTTCTGAGGAATACCGGATGAACCGTCTCGTAGGGTTCAGGAATGCTTTTGAACTGGAGCAGACTGAAGGATTTCAACTCGTGCAGTCATATATAGCCATTGCCCACGGAGGAGTTTCCGGAGCAGGATTTGGACAGAGTGTACAAAAAATGTTCTATCTTCCGGAAGCGCACACAGATTTTATTCTTGCTATTGTCAGTGAAGAACTCGGGATGTTCGGCATTATGCTGGCGCTTGGGGGTATGGTCTTTATCATTGGGCGCGGGGTGCTGATCGGCGTACGCTGCCGGGACGCTTTTGGGAGTCTGCTTGCTTTTGGTATTGTGATGCAGCTTGCTATTCAGGTAGTCTTTAATGCAGGAGCAGTAAGCGGGCTTCTGCCGATTACCGGGATTCCTTTTCCTTTTTTAAGTTACGGAGGCTCCTCGCTGCTTGTTACCCTTATTTCGTTAGGTATACTTGCCAACATTTCGAGAAATACAGAGCGCCGGCGTCAGGAAAGGTTTAAGCGTGAAGAAGAGCACGAAAACGTGCCAAAACCGCAGCGGCCGAAGGTTCGCAGCGTGTAAGAAGGTGAAGAATATTGCAGGAGCGTAAAAGTCCACTACAGCAGCTGGATTATACTTTATTATTTTTGCTATTTGTACTGATGTGTATCAGTCTTGTAGCCATTTTCAGTGCTGCTTCCTCGGAGCAGTACAACGTACCGGCCGGTTTTTTCGTGCAGAGGCAGATTCTGTGGTTCGCTGTAGGCACCATTCTTATGCTGGCGGCTATGGTGGTGGATTATGAAGCTCTAAAAAAGCTGTCAATACCGCTGTATGTTATCAGCATGGTGCTTTTAATACTGACTCATTTATTCGGAATCGAAGTGAACGGGGCACAGCGGTGGATCGGCATTCCCGATGTATTCACGTTTCAGCCCTCAGAGTTTGTAAAGATATTCATCATTATCTCACTCGCTCATCTGCTTTTCTTTATTACAAGGAAACCGAGGGAAAAATCGTTTAAGTCGGACAGTGTGGTCGTAGGGAAAATTCTTGGAGTGGGTCTCCCTCCCTTTTTCCTTATACTGCTTCAGCCCGACCTTGGAACAGCCCTCGTAATAGGGTCCATTGTATTCATTATGGTTATTATGGCCGGAGTAAGTTTTCGGATTATTGGACTTATCACGGGAGCCGCTGTAGCCAGTGTCGCTCTGCTCGTCTGGCTGCATAATAACTTTTACGATGTGTTTACCCAGGTAATCCGTCCCCACCAGCTCAGCCGTATTTACGCCTGGCTGGATCCTACAGCAAATATAGGAGCTGAAGGATATCAGCTTTTCCATGCACTTCAGGGAATCGGGGCAGGGCAGCTTTTTGGAAGCGGCTTTACTGAAGGAGTAAAAACTCAAAGCGGCATGATACCGGAGCTGCATACAGACTTTATTTTCACGGTTATAGGAGAAGAATTTGGTTTTATTGGAGCTACGGTTCTCGTAGTCGTCTATTTTCTTCTGCTCTACCGGATTGTACTTATTGCATTTAACTGCAACAATACGTTTGGAACGTATATAACCGCAGGAGTTATCGGTCTCTTTGTATTCCAGATATTCCAGAATATCGGGATGACGATCGGTGTCGTACCCATTACAGGACTGGCACTTCCCTTCATCAGTTATGGCGGCAGTGCCCTCGTGACAAATATGATTGCCATGGGGCTGGTGCTGAATGTCAATATCCGTACGAAGTACTTTATGTTCGGAGAAGACGAATAAAAAATGCCGGAGCCTGTTCCAGGTTCCGGCATTTTTTAAAGTCCTGTGAATGGCAGAGGAAAAATATTTAATGAATTTAAAAGTGGGTCCTTTCAGAAGAGTGCTATTACTAAGAGAAGCGGTCATTTTTTATAAAAAGTACCGAGAGAGTAAAAGATTTTAAAAGAAATCATTCGCAGCAGGAGGCGGAGTATATGAAAATGAGAGCAGATAAGCTGCTGGCCCATCTCGGATACGGTTCCCGGAAAGAAGTGAAGGGACTATTAAAGAAGGGTATTCTTACAGCGGATGGAAAGCCCGTGAAGGACGGGAAAACCCATATCGATACGGAAAAGCAGGCAGTGGAAGTATTCGGAGAACCGGTCGAGTACCGGGAATTCATTTATTTAATGATGAATAAGCCGGCCGGTCTTGTATCGGCAACGGAGGATGAAAATGAGGAGACGATCATAGACCTTCTGACACCGGAAGATGCTTTATTTGCTCCATTTCCTGTCGGACGGCTGGACAAAGATACGACAGGACTGCTTCTGATTACTAATGATGGCAGGCTTGCCCACAAATTAACTTCACCGAAACATAAAGTAGATAAAGAGTACAGGGTCGAGCTCGCTGAACCGCTTACAAAAAAAGCCCGCGAAACACTTGAAGCGGGGGTGGAACTGGACGATGGTTATCAAACGAAGCCAGCCCGTGTCATGCAGACAGATGCGGCGACAGTGATTTTTCTGACGATACAGGAAGGGAAATATCATCAGGTTAAGAGGATGATGGCGGCGTGTGGAAATCGCGTGAAAGAATTGGAAAGAGTAAGAATGGGAACACTTTTTCTTGATGAATCACTGGAAGCAGGGGAGTACAGGGAGCTGACTGACAAGGAGCTGGCTGTTCTGCGGGGAGAATAACATAAACAAGGAGCGGACCCGGCCCGCTCCTTGTTTATGTTTAAGAAGCTTTTGTTTTTTTACTGGTAACAGCCCAGGTTCCACGCTCCTGTGGTTCCACGAGGCCATTGTATTCGAGGACGTTCAAATCCCGTTGAATGGTACGTTCTGTTGTACCAAATTCTTCAACCAGATCTTTTGTAGAGACGCTCCCTTTCTGTTTAATGTAAAGATAAACAGATTTAATACGAGTTAACATACGGTCAGTTGACGGTTTCAAAAAACCACTCCTTCTTGTTTGTCACCCACGGTATCTTCTCGGCACACCAGTGCAGAAAGGGCGAAACGGTAATAATGATAAAACAGAAGCAAAAGTTTCAGCTGAAAAATATAATGGCTCAGGCTCTCCTCTGTTTATCACAGGTTTCAACAGTGAATACGGTCGTTTTTAGTATTCTGTATCGCGCTCGTGCAGAAGACGTCCCTCCTTTTAGTATATTTTAACCTACACACTGTCGTTTCGTAAAGCGAAAAAGAAGTAAAAATCGTAAAAATTCTGTAAATTTCACTGGATCGTTCGGCTTTTCCGCTTTTCAGCAGGAAATTAGAAGCGTATACTGGAATCAGAGACAGAATTTACATATAGAAAGCCAGGGTTGTTTATGCAGGAACGTACGTTTTTTAATATGAAAGGTTATTTTTTCTTTATTTACTTCGGTCTTGGAGGTCTTTTTCCGCTGTTGACAGTGTACCTTCAGGATGATGTCGGTCTTACCGGATCACAGATCGGGGTAATTACGTCTATAGGACCGGTTGTAATGATATTGAGCCAGCCGCTCTGGGGAATGCTGAGTGATTATACGAAAAAACCGAAATTTCTTCTCGTGATCGCCTCCATCGGAGCAGGAGCAACCGGGCTGACGTACATAACCGCGCAGGAATATGCTGTTTTTGTCGGGATTGCTGCCATATTGGCAGTATTTCAAAGTGCGCTGATTCCTTTGTCAGACAGCATTGCGATGAATTATGTGAAGAAACACGGAGGAGACTATGGAAAAATACGCATGTGGGGAGCTGTAGGTTTTGCTATAGCTGTCTGGGTGATGGGCAACTTATCCGACTGGTTCGGCCTGCAGGTTATTTTTTACGGTTTTGCCCTCGTGCTTCTTATCAGCGCTTTTTTCTCATCCGGCATGCCGAATGAGGCGGCCTCTGTAAAGGTGGATGTCAGAGGAGGGATGAAGCGTCTCGTAAAAGTCGATGGATTTCTGCTTTTTCTTTTGATTACTTTCCTTGTTTACGGGCCGATTATGGCTAATAATTTTTACTTTGGTCTTTTAATACAGTTTGCTGGAGGCTCACTGGCCGGAGTAGGTTTTGCTTTTCTTCTTGCCGCAGGAAGTGAAGTGCCGTTTATGCGGTGGGCGGGTTCCTGGATTCAGAGCCGGGGGATATTGTTTATCTTATTTGCCGCTGCATTTATTTCCGGTATACGCTGGATTTTTTACGCCACCAACCCGGATCCAATATGGATTTACACTACTACAATTATGCAGGGGTTCAGTATCGGGCTGTTCATTCCGGCAGCGCTTCAGTATGTTACTGATATTGCTCCTGGAGAAGTAAAAGCAACTGCTGTTTCCATCTATGCAGCGGTGGGAAATGGGCTTGGAGCTTTTTTCTTCAGTATATCCGCCGGACTCATCATCGATTGGTTTTCGATCCCGGCAGTTTACTTTTTTTACGGAATTATGACGCTGATCGGGGCGTTTTTACTTTTTGTACTCGCACGTCGTCAGCCGTATGTCGTAAAGAAACCTTCTGTATAAAAGTCTTATATCAAAAATGACTTTTAAAAGGCATATTAAGACGGAGAAATAAGTTCATTCACAAAAGTCTTCCTATAAAAACTTAGGGAGAGGGTTGCCGAAGTAAAAAGAAGCTCATCTTATATGTTTTTTTCGAGGACAGCCTGAAAATAAATAACCCCGCCTTTAATCGGCGGGGCAGGGATTATTCAAATTGAAAAAGATCTGTCGACAAGTACCTTTCGCCGGTATCACAAGCGATGGCAACTACAATTTCATCGGGACGGAGGTCTTTAGCAGTCTGCAGTGCTGCATAGCAGGCTGCACCGGACGAAGGTCCGACAAGAATTCCTTCTTCACGTGCCAGTCTTCTGGCAGTTTCATAAGCGTCTTCATCAGAAATTTGATAAATTTTATCGTAAATTTTTTCATTTAAAATTGGAGGAACAAACCCGGGGGAAGTTCCTACGAGTTTATGAGGACCCGGTTTTCCACCGGACAGGACGGGAGAGCCTTTCGGTTCTACTACATGAACGGCGAGTTCAGGGTAGGTTCGGCGGAGTTCTTCTCCGGTTCCTGTAATAGTTCCTCCTGTTCCGGAAGTTGCAACAAAAGCTGCCAGGCTGCCGTCTATCTGCTTAACTGCTTCTTCAATTTCAACAGCAGTAGTAGTACGGTGTGCATCTGAATTAGCCTGGTTTTCAAACTGCATCGGCATAAAGCCGTTAGGGATTTTTTCGACAAGCTCTTTTGCTTTTTCGATAGCTCCAGGCATTTTTTTATCACCCGGAGTCAGTTCCACCTCTGCACCGTAAGCTTTCAGCAGGTTAATTCGTTCCTGGGACATCGTGTCCGGCATAGTCAGGATGGCTCGATAGCCTTTGGCGGCTGCATTCATTGCCAGGCCGATCCCCGTGTTTCCGGAAGTCGGTTCAATGATAACTGATTCAGAGGTGAGTAATCCGTCTTTTTCTGCCTGTTCAATCATATTGGAAGCCGCCCGGTCTTTAACACTTCCGCTCGGATTCATAAATTCGAGTTTCAAATATACCTGCGCTCCTCCTGCTTCCGGCAGGTGGTGCAGTTTTACAAGGGGAGTATCCCCGATTAATTCATCCATACGGTCAACTACTTTTGCCACGTTAGTCATCCTTTCCGGTTGGTGATTAAATTCTGATAAGATTACTTACCATTATAGCACATTCATTTTTTCAGAAGAAAGCGGAAGTAAAGAAGAGTTGGAAAGGAGAGAACAAGAGTGGAACACTATTTTATCGGTATTAAAGTGGAGGGAAAGGCAGCTGATACAGCTGTTTCCCTGCAGCAGGATCTTCGTTTGAAGGATTATTTTAAACAACTTCCGGTAAAGGAAGATCTTCATCTGACGCTGCTTTTTCTCGGCGGATGGGACACTGGGAAAAGGCAGAAACTGTGGTCTGCACTTCAAGACATGGAGTTTTCGTCTTTTAAGCTGTATTTTGACCAGTATGCTTTTTTTGGAAAAAAAGAGTATCCCCGTGTTCTTTTTTTAAGACCGCATGAAAATGAAATGCTCATGAATCTATATAATGCTGTCAGCGAAGAAGCTTTCAGCCTCGATTATCCAGTACCGTCTAAACCATTCCGGCCGCATTTGACGATAGCAAAAAAATATAAAGGAAACCGACCGTTCCCTTTTCCTGTTTATGGAGAAGTGGAAGAGACTGTAGAAGCAGTCACGGAAATGTCTCTTTTCAAAGTCCGGCCGCAGGAATCACCAAAATATGAAAAGGTATCCACAATATTTTTCAGATAAAGATAATAATCATTGAAACAGTCCTGGAAATTCGTTAAGATATGATAGGCAGAATCAAGCCAAGAAGGAGCGGGGATTTTTGAGCACTTTTCAAAAGCATCAGATCGTGTTCGTACGCCGTGCTTTCGACTGGCACGGAAATACAGGCATTGAGTTGTATACAGAAAATAATGATGAAGCAGTATTCGCTGAAACTTTCCGGATCGGTCGGGCAGAGATCCGGCAGTTCCTCGCGAATCCGGAAACTGTTATGTACCGGATTGTCCCGCCGATGACCGAAAAAGAATTTGCTTCCATCAACCAGGACGTCCGTTCCTGGCAGAGCGGACTAGTATAGTAACGCTTTTCGAGCCGCCGTTTTGTAAAAGACGGCGGCTCCTAGAGTGTTGATTAAGTCTTGATTTCAGAATAATTATTCTTCTGAACGTATAGCTTTCTCCTGCGCTCAGCCCTGCCGTGGGGCTCGTCGTCAGCTGTTTGCCCTGCCGGCTTTGAAAAGGATCTTCCGACTTCGCTCTATCCCACCGGCGTCTCCGCCGGACGTTCCGGAGGAAAAAGCCTCTCCTAAATGGAAGAAAGGGCGGAATCAACACGTTTTTTAGAAGAGAAAACTTCTTTTTATTTTCCTGCTGGAGCTGCAGCAGGTGACTCCGAGGCGAGGAAGGACGAGCAGAAGATCCGTTTAGGAAG
>REBZ01000163.1 GCA_007692495.1 Alkalicoccus sp. | reverse complement strand
TCCTTCTTCCACGGGCCGGTTTCCGCTTCGTTTTTTTCATAGAAAAAGAAAAGTTTTACTTTTCATGAACACTGTTCTTTATTCCGTAAAACCGATGACAGGGCAGAGACGCCTGCGGAAGGCGCGCAGATCCTCCCGGACAAAAGGACAGCCGCATGCTTTCTCCGCGGCAGGTGAAAAAAGCCGCAGGTGACTTTCAAAAACAACACAGAGCTTTAACAGAGCCTTAATAAAAGTGAGTTAGTTGTTTTATCATCATTAAGCTGCTGGCGTCAGGTTAAAATTAAAAAAGAGAGGCGCAAGCCCCTCTCTAAAATACAATCTTATACAGATTACACTTTAATACGTTTTCTATCGATCCGGTATCGTGAGTAACCCGATAAATATCATCATTAAGCTGAGAGAAATGATAGAATAAAGCGAACCCCACGTTAATAAATTGGATGCAAATTTTTTCGCCGGTGCAAACTCCGCTTCTTTTTTGAAACAATCGGGACAGATGTTTTTTGGTTTGTCCCTCATGCTTTTTGCTGTTCTCATAACCCCCTCTGTTTTTAAGTAAACAGCACTAAATCACTTGTATTCCTCAGGAAATAAATAGTCCGCTATTGTACCAACCTTTCATATTTTATTATTCATAAAACCGCATGGCATTCTCTTCACTAAAATCGTACTCTTCAGAATTATAATCATATGTGGAATGCCCCCACAGTAAAAACTCTCCTGGTTCAATTTTACTTACTAGTGTCACCCGTACATGAAATCGATCTTCTAATTCCGGTGCAGCCTCTGCTAAAGACGACGCCCATGTCTGCGCCCATTCTTCCACATCCTCTTTTGTGTCTGGCAAAGGATCTTTCTGCATATCAACACGGGCTGCTATTATTTCTGTCTCTGGAGCATAATCAAATTCGATTAAGTAAAACTTTTCTCCTGAATCACGTTCGTTTTCAAGACTGCTTTCTAACTCAGATTCCAGCTGAGTTACCTGCTCCTCTGTTAACCCCTGTTCCTCTTCATTTGCTACGTTGTTATTTTTCTCATTATAAATTTCTTCCATTTCGTCATTATCTTTTTCGTTGTTATTTTTTTCGTTCTCATCCTCATTTAAATTGGAATTGTTTTCTTTATTATCTGCTGCGGGTTCTTCTGTCCCTCCGGTCATTCCTGTTAAAATAGCTCCAATTACAATAAAGACAGCCATGCCGATTAGTATTTTATTTCTCATAAATACCTCTTTTCATCAATTATTTTTAAAAGGCTGCTGCGTCTTTACTTAATTATTGAACATAAGCATGAACTTTCACCGTTCGCCTATCACGTGAAATTACTTTTGGAACATACTGATCCGTTAATTCAAATCCTTTTTCCTGCTCTGGCTCCAAAGATCCTTCAAGAAAAGTACTGTTTGTTCCTAAGAAGTTATCTTCTTCATCGTAATAAGCCCCTATTACTGTAATATCCTCAACCACATTATCTGAATTGTTAGTAACCCAGCCTAATGTATTTACTCCTTCTTTTATATTCACGTCCGATACTTCCAATGTATTTATTTTTACTGTATCCCCACTCACAGATAAGGACAATTCCGCTCCCTCAATCTCTTCGTCTGAAAGCCGGGGCTCCCACACACTGATATAACCTTCTTCTCCTGGCATGATGTATTCAGGGGTAACACTGATCCCGTAGCCGTCTGTTATTAAGGTGAGGTCTCCTTTTTCATCGATCCAGCTCAAAGAGGAGCCGTAAAGGTTAATAACTTCTGGAGTATCATTCTGTATCTTGGCGTAATAATTCACTGTAGGGCTTTCTCCGTCCGTCCATTGATAATATATTTCTTCACTTACAGTCACATCGGCTGCATCCACTTCAGGTGGAGCGTTTGCTGCCGCCTGTTCTGCCTGTAGTTCTATAATTTCTTTTCCTAACTCTTCTAATTCCTCTTCTGGTGATTGACCACAGGCTGCCAATGTAAAAATACCGGGCAATAAAAACAAACCTCTTTTCATATTCAATCCCCCCCATTTTTTCCGTTTAGTTAATGATTTAATTGTACCACCACATTTCCAAATACAGTAACTTTTTTAGAATAAATCCCTGTTTCTCCACAAAAGCGCAGCAGAGAAGTTTCGGGATTGATGGGCCATTAATTTTAAAAATGTGAGCTGATTGTAAGTTAGTAACTCCGTGAAATGCAAAAAAGCGCTCTGCTGATAAAACAGCAGAGCGCTTTCTATTCCTTCTCGCACAAGAGGTAAAGATTTTAGGAGGGGGATGCTGGAGATCTCCTTCACGGCAGGGCTGGAGTGAAATTCCCTCCGGCCGGCACCAAACTTTAACATAGCTTAAGTTTTTAAAAAAAGCGGCGTCCTCCTTATCAGAGGTGCCTATAATTCATTAACAGCCGCCGATTTCTTGTGACGGTACTCTGTTTATATCAGTTCAAGGTCGAATCAGCCGTGCACGCTCTCCAGAAGCAGACCTGCATATGCTTAAACTGCTTTATCAGCAGGCTGCAAATTCCCGTCCGTTGAAAGTCCGGGACTTTTCACTCTGTTGACTAAGTCTTTTTTAAATGGTCCCCGCATCAGCTGGAGACAAGATCTTCTTTACCGTCTGCAGCGCTGTACTTTATCTGTATACGTGTATCGTCGGCTCTTCCCCAGGGTTTTGGATCACTATAGCTTCGCGTCCTTCGACTGAATCAAGATACACATAGACCGGTGCCTGGGATTGAAAAACATCTTCCAATCTACTGGAAATATACTGGGTCAGGGCAATGACTTCAGCTTTTCCGTGAGACTGCAGATTGATTTCCACCTTCATTTCATCGAGCGTACCATCTTTATACCGTCCTCTCCCAATGACACCGGCGGGATAATCAAAAAAGTCGCTGATATCTTCCTTAAACTCGCTGAAGCGTTCTGCAGCTGCCGGATGTTCATCCCTTGCAGCGTTGGAAGGAAATACGAAATTCTGTTCATTGATAGAATCCCATCCGGACAGTTCCGTATCTCCGGAGCCCGCTTCAGCTGTCCGTTTGAATGTTCCAGGATTTACGGATCCCCTTGGCTGCTCGTGAAAAATAGCAAACGTCACCGGAACATTCTCCAGTTCTTCTACTGCCCGCATCCTTTCCAGCATTTCATCGGCAGCTTCCTCGGCGTAATCAAGCGCCGTTTCTTCATCTATTGTCTCCTCATGAAAATAGTAGCCGTCTTCATCTTCGGTACGGAAATAATACACCGAACGTACGGAGATTCCCATCACAACTCCGCTCAATTCTACATCTTCGTCATCTCCGGAATAGTAGTTATGTTCAATAATATTGGAAAGAATGAGTGGAGCTTCCCTCATTGCCTCTTCGTCGTCGTCTGCGTCAGCGAGCGGCGGGTTGAGCCCGGATGATTCCTCTACTTCATGCTCTTCTTCCACTGATTCGTAGGCTTCATCCTCGTCTTCATCCAGATCTTCGTCATCCTGGGAAGGTTCATACCTTCTGAGCCAGCTGTTCAGCACTTCCCCGCTGAGATTATCCCCTTCCTGAAAGTAATAATCCTCCGGGTCAAATCTTCCCATCGCTATTTCCATCAGACCGAGCTCGAATTGTTCAATATCAACCCGGTTATTCATCGCATGTGCCGTATTTCCTCTTGCATCACTGCGTATGTAAGTACCGCCTTCCAGTACATTCCGGTAATAATTTTCGGAAGTATTCAGAGAGGGTGTAATAACATATTCTTCCTCTTCTTCCTCCTCCACATCCTCTACTTCTTCTACCATTTCCGGTTCTTCCTCGTTTTCCTCCACTGCCGGCGAACATCCAATAAGAACTCCAAGCGGTATGAGCCCCGCTGCCATCCATACATTTTTCATTTGTTACACTCCACCGCCCCGTTTGTTTTCTCCCTGCATTTTCTCACAAACAGCACCGACAATCCAGCTTCTTTTCACAGCATAAATTAAGTTATCATTTCAAAAAAACTATTCTGTCCGAACAAGACATGATTTCTGTATTTTTCCTCCGACAGACTGCCAAATCGCACACACCTGCCGGGCTGAAGCAGAGTTTCCTCCAGTAACCAGCAGCAAACGTTACACAGCTTAACGAAAAAGGAGCTCCTGGCGCTTAAAAAAACAACCAGGAGCTTTTAAAAACACAGCCTATTATTCCCCACTGTTCAATTTTTCAATAAAAGCCTGCTCGTCCCAGACGCTTATTTCAAGGTTTTCAGCCTTTTCGAGTTTTGACCCGGCTTTTTCTCCGGCTACGAGCACATCGGTGCTTTTCGTTACGCTGGAAGTTACTTTTCCTCCGCGGACTTCAATTTCCTGTGCCGCTTCTTTTCTCGTCATTTCCTCCATAGAACCGGTCAGTACGAAGGTTTTCCCGGAAAAAATTGAATCTTCGGCAGCTGCGGCAAGTTTTGGACCGGTGTATCTCATATTGACTCCCAGTTCTTTAAGCTCTTTCAGAAGCTGCTGTACTTCTTCGTGCTCAAAATAAGCAACGACCGCATCTGCCATTTTCCCGCCTATTTCATTGACAGCGGTAAGAGCTTCCACATCCGCCTTCTGCAGTTCTTCCATAGTTTCAAAATGCATTGCAAGCGTCTTTGCTGCTTTTGAACCGACATAGCGGATGCCAAGACCGAACAGAAGTTTTTCAAGCGAGTTGTTTTTTG
>REBZ01000076.1 GCA_007692495.1 Alkalicoccus sp. | reverse complement strand
AGGAGGTAAGAGGCCTGATCATTATTCAGGCGGGAATGCCTTCTTTCACACTCGCTACGGTGCTGATTGCCAAGTATGGAGGCAATGAAAAGCTAGGCATGTCGGCGGTTGTGCTGACGACATTTTTCAGTGTGGCCACTCTTCCATTTATTATTCTCCTATTCCTGTAAATCAGAAGCTGTGCTGTCGGCCGGGCAAGGGCCAACGGATCAGGAAATCCGATCGCAGCCAGTTTCATTTCCAGGGAATGAATGACACGAATTGGAATTCAGTCACGCTACAGCAAAGTCTTCAAATTATAAAACAGAATGATTACTTTTTACGAAAAATGCGTTAAAGTAGTAGAACAGATAAGAGAGAGGAGGATGCCCAATGAAAAAAGTAGACGTGATTATTTTATCGGGTTTTCTCGGAGCCGGGAAAACGACCCTTCTTCAAAAAATGCTCAAACAGGAGCAGCAGGCGGATAGAAAAGTCGCGGTAGTGATGAATGAGGTGGGGGAGGTCTCCATCGATTCAGATTCTGTTCCGGAAGAAACCCCATTAAAAGAGCTGCTTAACGGGTGTATTTGCTGCACCCTTTCAGGAAAACTTGAAATCAAGCTGTCCGAACTGCTGCACGGATATGATTTGGACGCCATATATATCGAAACGACAGGGGTGGCTCATCCCGTCGAAGTACTCGATACGTGTCTGTCGCCATTATTAGCGGAGAAATTGAGAATACGTTCTATTATTACGCTGTTGGACGCCGTTACCTGGAAGGAGCGGAAGTCGTTCAGCATTCCTGTGCGCCAGCTCATTACCGAGCAGGTAAAACATGCAGATACCGTCATAATGAACAAAATCGATCGTATACCTGAAGATACACGGCAGACAATGGAAGCAGAAGTGCGCTCCCTTAATGCAAAGGGAACGATCGTGCCGACAACGTTTGCGGACGTGAATCTCAAGGAACTGATTCAGGCCGGTCATCAGGAGAGCCAGGACCACGTGAAAATTCATGCTGCGGAGCATCTTCATATAAAAACGTTCGTTCACAGCTTTCAAAAACCGATCAGTCAGCGGCTGTTTGAAGATTTTCTGCGGACGATGCCGGATACGATTTACCGCATCAAAGGGTACGTCCGCTTCGAAGAAGAAGGGGAGACGCTTTTCTTTCAATATTCCTATGGTATGACTTCCTACGAGAAAGCCGACTTAAAAATGAAAAACACGCTTGTTTTTATAGGAGACGAGATGGATCACGAGGCGCTTACCAAAGAACTGACTGAAATAGAGCAGAGCGGGGTGCACTAATTTCGATAAAATTTCTGCTCGAAAATGTGTGTTCCTGATATTCTTCAGTCAAAAAAGCAGCAGCGGGTATTATCCCCCTGCTGCTTTGACGTTTCGGTGTATGTAAAAAAGGAGAAGCCCTCTGCAGGACTTTTCCTCAAGCGGTTTACTGGGATCCCCACCCGCCGTCCACGATCATTGCCTGGCCTGTAATGAAATCAGCTTCGTTGGTGCACAAAAACAGCACCATACTGGCAATTTCATCCGGCCGTCCGAGACGGTTCGCCGGGGTGGCGTCTGTAAACTGTTTTCTCATCTCCGGTGAAATGTTCGCCAGAATCGGCGTTTCAATAATACCCGGAGAAACCGCGTTTATTTGAATATTTCTGCCGGCATAATCCATGGCAACCTGGCGGCTCATCGAAACAACCCCGCCTTTCGATGCGGAGTAGCTCGGAAGATTGGTGAGGCCGACGTGGGCAGCGAGTGAGGCAATATTGACGATTTTGCCAGCTCCTTTTTCAACAAAATGCGGCAGCACCGTTTTCATGCCGAAAAACACACCTTTTAAATTGACATTCATCATCTTATCAAAGGCTTCTTCTTCCAGATCCACAATATCTACAGCTTCCGGGATACCTGCTATGTTTGCAAGTGCATCGAGAGCGCCGAACTCCTTCATCGTATGGTCGACTGCCTGTTTCCAGCTGTCCAGCTTCGAAACATCCAGCTCGACACCGATCGCTTTTCCGCCGGCATCTGTAATTTCTTTTGCCGTTTCCTCGAATCCTTTAATGTCTGCACATACAACAGCTGCACCTTCTTTACCGAACTTATGAGCAACTTCTCTTCCGATACCCGACCCGGCCCCAGTAATCAACGCTGTTTTGCCTGCGAGACGATTCATAAGATCCCTCCTGGAAATAAGATAGAATAGGCTTGCTCTGTCATTGTAAGCGCTTTCTTACAATTAATCAATCAAAATTTGGAAAATACATAATCTTCATTTCAATTATTATAGCTCTGTTAAAGTCCAGGTGTTGGTATATGCAGAAAACGTCGCTTCAACTCGGCAGGACCCGCCCGGAAAGCTCCCCGTAGAGGACGTTTCTCACACCCATATTTTATTTTTAAGGCAGCTTATAATAAAAGCACTCATGACATCAACAACTGTCATGAGTGCTTACTTGTATACCTATGAATTATTCAAACAGTCCCGGCAGCCAGAGGCTCGTACCCGGTACGAAGGACATGAGAAGAATAACGATGATGCCTGTCAGGAAGTAGGGAGCTACGTCCTTGATCGTGTCTTCGATGTTGATTTTTGCAATAAAGCACGAAATGAACAGCGTCGCGCCGACCGGCGGGGTGAACATGCCGAGGGCGAGCGTGACGAGCATAATCATCGCGAAGTGCATCGGATCCATCCCGATCGTCTCTGTCGCGATCGGCATAAAAATCGGTATGAACAAAAACAGGTTCGGTACGAGCTCGAGCACCATACCGGCAACAAGCATAATGGCGATCATGACGAGAAGCAGCCCCCAGCCGGGAAGGCCGAGCCCGCCGAGCGCTTCGGAGATTACCCCCGGCACCCCTTCGGAAATGAGCACCCACGTAAAGATCATCGAGGCACAGATGGTGATCATGACGATCGCTGTTCCCTGCACCGTTTCTTTCATTGCAAACAAAATCTTGTCCCAGTTAAGCGTCCTGTAAATCAGCAGGCCGACGAGCAGGGCATACACTACAGAAAGTGAGGCGGCTTCTGTCGCTGTCGCAATACCGAAAATGATCACGCTGACGAGAAGAATCGGGAGAAGAAGTGCGAAGGACGCACTCCAGATGTTCCGTCCGAATTCCCGGAGCGTAGGGCGCGGCTCGCTCGGATAGCCGCGGCGGAGCGCAATCAGGACGGTAGTACCTAAGTAGGCGAGGCCGACAATCAGCCCCGGAATAACCCCGGCGAGAAACATCGCACCGACGGAAAGATCGGCGAGCCAGGCGATAATGATCATCGTGCTCGAAGGCGGAATGATAATTCCTACAACCGAACTCGATGCGTTAATAGCCGCGGCGAAAGGAGCGTCGTATTTTTTCCGTTTCATTTCCGGGATAAGTACACTGCCTGTGGAAGCGGCGTCGGCAACGGAGGATCCGGAAACACCGGCCATCCCCATACTCGTCACAACGGACACACAGCCGAGGCCGCCTGGCAGCTGCCGCACCATCGAGTCAGCGACTTTAATAATACGCTGGGCGATACCGGCCTGAATCATCAGACTTCCGGCGAAAATAAAAAATGGAATCGCCAGAAACGCAAACGACTGGGTGTTGGAAAAAAACCGCTGCGACATCATTTCCATCGGCAGGCCGGCAATAAGGAAATACAACAGGGCGGAAGCCCCCATGGAAAAAGCGATCGGAACCCCGATCAGAAGGAGAACGAAGAAGCTAAGAATCATCAGCCACAGCATCGATATCCTCCTCCTCTCTTGGAACCGTCATTCTGCCGCGTACAATTCGGATAATATGATAAATAAGAACGAGAGAGATCAGCGCAAACGCGATCAGCATCGACGTACTGAGCCACCCGCGGGAAATACGCAGCACGGGCATGACCTGCCCCGCCTGGTTTTCCGTATACAGCCAGGCGGCGTACGTCATCATGATCGAGAAAAAGAGCATGATCAGTTTGGAAATCAAAAACATTCCCTGCTGGACTTTCGGAGGCATTTTCCTCCGTAAAAAGGTTATCGCAAGGTGATTATCGTGAAACGTTACAGAAACGCCGGCAATGAAAATCATCCACGGGAATAAAAGCAGCGTCAGTTCATTCGAGTACACAAGCGGCAGTGAAAACACATAGCGGCTGAACACCTCGAGGAACACGACGGCCGTCAGGAGCGCCAGCAGCAGTGCCGACACAAGGTCAATGCCGTGAATAGCACCTCCCATCAGACGTTCCGTACGACTTTTTGGCTGAAATACAGTCATCGGTATCCTCCTTTTTTGAGAAGCTTTGTTAAAGTTCCGGTTTGATTGCTGGAGGAACCTTCGAGACAGTCCTGCCGTGGAGGAGGTCTGCAGCTTCCTCTGCCTGTCATCCTTCCTTCTTCCACTGTCGTCCGCCGGTTTCCGCTTCGTCTTCCATTTATTATAAGTGGAAGTGTCTGCTTTTCACGGGCATGGTTTACCATTCGTTAAACGGGCGCCAAAGCGATTTTTCGAGACGCCTGCGGAAAAAGAAAGCTGGAATACCCCCCCGGACGAAGGACAGCCGAGAGCTTTCTCCGCGGCAGACGCCCTTCTATCAGCACGGAGCTTTAACAGAGAGATCGATGCAGTTAAAAACTGCCCCATGAAAAATGAAAATATTTAACGCTGTGTAACGAAGGCGGGGACACCCAGAGGATCAGCGCCGTTCGAGAATCCATTTTGGCGGACTGTTCTCCCGCCAAAATCAGGCGGGAACAAG
>REBZ01000199.1 GCA_007692495.1 Alkalicoccus sp. | reverse complement strand
GGGTACAGCATCACATATTATTTCTGTCTTCACGCTCTTAAATGTATAGCTCTTTATGTATAGATAGACGGTTCCCTTCTTCCGCCTTCCGGGACGTTTTCCGGGCGGGCCGGGCTCAGCTAATTTCTTCCTAAACGGATCTTCGCCTCGTCCTTGATCGGCTCGGAGTCGCCCCTGCGGCTGCAGCAGGGAAATAAGAAAAAGTATTCTACCAAACCTCCTTATTGAAGCCGTTCTCTTTGATAAAGAGTTGGCTTTCCCTCCGTAACGGCGAAGGCCAAACAGCTGAAGACCAGCCCCATGGCAGGCTTCCGCCGGTAAGAGAAGGAGCTTGTACACTGACTGGAATAACTATTCTGAAACGATAACTTAATTAACAAGCTGAGAGCCTGTCTGCGGGGAAATTCCGCAGGCAGGCTCTGTTTTTCAGCATCTGGTATTACATAGTGCAGAAGATCGCAGAAGGCATGTCTAAGCTGTTTGCAACAGCGGAACTTGTTGTTTTTATTGAGCTTTCAGCCGTTGTATTTTTCGTTCTTTTATCATAGCGTTGATTTCCCCGCCCATAAGAAGGATGAGGGAGGTGAGGTGAAACCAGAGCATGAGACCGATAACTGTTCCAATCGTTCCGTACGTAGCAGTGAAATCCGCAAAACGGCTGACGTAGGAAGAAAAGAGAAAAGATACAAGCTGCCATCCGGCCGTTGCAGCCAGTGCTCCGATATAGACTTCCCGGAATTGAAGCTTCATACTCGGTCCAATCCAGTAAAGGAGCAGGAATACGGCAAAAATAATAATGGAGCTGAAAAGCCAGCGGAGCAGGTCGACGTTAAATACGACAACATCGATCTGCAGCCAGTCCCGGATGTGCACGCCGACTACTTGAAGGACAAGTGCCAGAATAACGACAAAAAACATGGCGATCGTGAGTCCGATAGCAATAAGCCGGCCGATAATCAGTCCGCGTGCTTCTGTAACATTATAGGCCAGATTCAATGAACCGAGTATTGCATTAAGCGCGAGGGAAGCCGTCCAAAGTGTAAATAATGCCCCGAAAGACAGCAGACCTACCTGGCCGTCTGCTGTAATCACATTCCATTGGTCTTCAATAACCTGGAGCGCTCCAGGAGGGACGTAAGTTTCCTGGAGCAGCATGAACACATCGGCAAAGGTGAAAGGAAGAAAAGACAGCAGACTCACGATAAAAAGCATAAAGGGAAAAATAGATAACAGAAGAAAATAAGCACACTGCGCTCCAAGATTAATCAACTCATGTTCCCGGAACCGTCTCCCGAATTCTTTTATCATCTCCTGCCTCCTGTCAGTTTTTTAAATGTCTTTAAATGCTTTTTTAATACGGTGGAGTCCTTCTTCAACCGTATCTCTCGGGCAGGCGGCATTCATGCGCATGAATCCGCTCCCGCCCTCGCCGAAGCTTATACCCGGGTTCATGGCGATCTTTCCTGTTTCAAGGAGCCGTTTGTTTATTTCAGCATCGGTCAGACCGGTTTCCCGGAAATCCAGCCAGAGAAGGTACGTCGACTCCGGAGTCCGGACTTTAATTTTGGGAGCTTCTGCCTGGAGAAAAGAGTCCACAAGTTTTATGTTGCCTTCCAAGTATTCGAGCAGCTCTTCAAGCCACTTTTCACCTTTAGAATAAGCCGCTTCCATCGCAAGTATGCCGAAAGTATTAAGAGTGAAAAAACCATTCTTTTTATCGACTTTTTCCATAGCTTTACGTAAGTCCCTGCTTTCTGTTACGGCAGCTGAAGCCTGCAGACCCGCAAGATTGAAGGTTTTACTTGGAGCGATGAGTGTAATCGTCAGGCTGGAAATTTCCGGTGAAAGAGAAGCGATAGGGATCTGCCTGTTCGGTTTATATACGAGGTCTCCGTGTATTTCATCGGAGACGATAATGACATTGTGTTTTACGCACAGTTCGCCGATCCGTCGAAGTTCTTCTTCTGTCCAGACCCGTCCTACCGGATTATGCGGGTGGCAGAGAAGCATCATTTTTACACCACTGGATAAGGCTTTCTCGAGCTCAGTGAAATCGATGGAATAAAAACCTTTTTCTTCTTTCAGCGGCGCATTGACGAGTTCGCGGTCATTGTCTTTTACCATGGAAAAGAAGGGAGGGTAAACAGGGGACTGTACAAGTACTTTGTCCCCCGGTTCCGTAAGAGCCTGAACCGCTTTTCCGATCGAAGGAACGACACCATGGCTGAACTGGATCCACTCCTGATCAATTTTCCAGTTCTGGCGACGCAGGAGCCATTCTTGTATTTGAGTTTTTACATGTTCGTCGATATACGTATAACCGTAGATACCGTGTTCAACCCGCTCGCGGACAGCTTCTGTAACAGCTTCCGGGGGATGAAAATCCATGTCTGCGACCCACATAGGAAGGACAGACGTTTCAGTTTTGAACACTTCTTTTGTCCGGTCCCATTTGACAGAGTATGTATCTTTTCGATTAATATATTCCTGGAAATAATTCATAAAAACGCCACCTTCACAATAAAATCTGTAGACGCCCCCTATTATACAGAAACGGGGGAAGACTTGCGCAGTTCAAGCTTTTCTATGATAAACTGAATGTTGCCTGCAGAATTAAATTAATCACCGGGGAAAAGAGGAATGACAGTGCAGTGGCTTATTGAATTTATAAAACTCGTCGGCATATTATTTATTATGCTTCTTGCCTACAGTATCATCAACGTGCTGATTCTGGAAGCGGCAGGCGGCTTTGAAGTTTTTGGAGAATCAGGTCTGATGACAGCATTTTTTCTCCTGCAGACAGGTGGAATCCTCGCTCTCGTTACCGTGTATTACCGTAACAAAATGCTTCTTAATCCGAAGCTGAAACTTCCTGACCAGGAGCCTCTTTCACGAAAGTGGACCAAAATACTCCTGTTTACCGGGGCAGGGGCTGTAGCAGCTTCTTACGCCGTACTGATTGGGGCCATGGTCACCAGTTAGGCAAATTATTATTAAAAAGCAAAAAAAAAGAGCCCTCTCATAAGGGACTCAACCATACTTTCTGTTCCCGCTTCCCTGAAATACCAAGCACTATGTTCGCTTTGAATCGTTGGAACGGAACAGTGAAAGCTTCATATCCGTGTAGGATAACGGAAGTTGCTCAACGCATCATCTTCTGCTTCAAAACGTGATGGATAGGGCAGCACGTTCTGGTGGCACGGACGTTTATGGCTGAGCCTCTTATGAAGGGCTCTACTTATCTATACCCGCTGACGGGTATAATAAACCGCTTTCAGACAGGGTGGTTTTACTTATTCCGGGGGTTTTTGAAGCAGCCTGGAAACTCAGTAAAGCTGTAATAAAAAGACTGTGATGCCTTTAATCGGCATCACAGTCTTTTTTTGTATGATGTGATCAGTCTGCTGATTCGATCTGCCAGGAACCGTTTCGGCGCTGGTCACCGCCGCCGTACATTCCTGTTACGTTACCATTGTCATCGAGGACAACTCCCAATCCCTGGATACCTCCATAGAACAAGTCGGAATCGTTTCCGACAACAGAATAACCCATATCTCGGAGTGCCTGTGCAGTTTCTTCAGAGAAGTCAGTATCTTCCACGTATGTTACGTCATTTTCATTATAAAAACGCGGATGCTGAATAGCTTCCTGAAGGGACAATGGTTCTCCATCATCATCCAGACCGTACTGATAACGCATTGCAGTCTGGAAGAGCATCGCCGGAATACGTCGTCCACCCGGAGAACCTATTCCAAGAACAGGTTTACCTTGTTCTTCAAAGATAACAGGGGCAACGAAGGTCCTAGGGCGCTTGCCTGGTTCATGACGGTTAATATTCGTAGGGTCTTCACTAAAATTAGTCATTTGATTGTTCAGGAAGATTCCGTCCACGTGCATCCCGGATCCGTAGAACTCACCAAGAGAGTGGGTGGCGGACACCATTCGTCCCTCTGTGTCAGTAATAACGAAATGGGTTGTATGGCGGCTGTCTGCTTCTTCCGCAGGGGTATCAAAAAGCTCTTCATCGGCCCCTGTAATCTCTTCTGTTCCCACATTACCTAACATATGAGTCAGAGCTTCTTCTCCTGTCATACGTTCATGGTCTATGTCATCAAAACCTGGATCACCGAGTGTGTCCAGACGGTATCCATAGGTGGCACTTGTAATTTCGTTAATAAGATGCATGTAGGCTGCTTCATTTTCCGGCTCGTTTACGAGCGCTTCCATCGTTGCTTCGCCTTCTGTTATTTCCTCGAGGTCCTGACTGTTAGCGATTCGGTCCGCTAACTGCAGAGACTGTACGACGACTGCTCCGGAAGAAGGAGAAGGACCACCGTGAACGATCTGATCGCCAATTTCTGCGCTTACAGGATCACGTACATCAGCCTCGTATGCTGCAAAGTCTTCCATCGTAAAATCGGTTTGTGATGTAATAGATTCTGCAACAGAGCCCTCGTAGAACGCGTCCGCTCCTTCTTCCTGAATCTTACGGAGAGTTTCAGCCAGTTCCGGCTGTTCGAGCGTTTCGTTTACTTCCAGCGTCTGACCGTCCGGGAAAAAGCGCTCCTGGTTCTCGCCGCTAAGCTCCAGCCGACGTACAGCGTTACCTGTCTGGCGGTGGAAAATGTTACCTACCTGGAAGCCTTCCTCTGCTGTCTGAACAGCATCTTCCAGCAAATCTTCCCATTCCAAGTCTGCGTAGTCGTCGTAAATACTTTCCATTCCTTTCACCATCCCCGGCACTGCTGTACCGCGTTCCGGCCATGTATCGATTGCAGTTGGGGCGGCTTCCCGGTAGTCGTAACTGGA
>REBZ01000181.1 GCA_007692495.1 Alkalicoccus sp. | reverse complement strand
TTCCTGATAATACACCATTTCCTCCGGTGAAATACGCATCGCTCTACACTCCCTGCTTTATTTTTCGTTCGGTGACCAGCCGGAACTTCAAAACAAACCTGCAGCAGTTGTTCAATAAAATGAATAAAGTACCTGAACGTTGCGAAAATAGTTCACTCTGCAGAAGAACATTGCTCTATCAACATTTATTCAAACCGGAAAAGATCAAAAGCGAACCTTGCAAAGCCGTACATCGTTCTTCCGCTAAGTAACGATTCACTTACCCCCTGCAAACCAGTATTAAACTATTTTTTCTGCAATTAATTAGAAATACTTACTTTTTTTAAAGCAGTTGTCCGCTTCTGGGGAGTTGGTCGTATAAAAATAAATACTACTGTAAATTCATACACGTGTAGAAGCTGAAGCAGAAAAACGTATTTTTATAAACAGTCCGGCCGTTCTATTATTATTCGTCTGTAAACAAAAATAGAACGGCCGGAAACCGATTTCCGGGCCGTTCTTCAGTATTCAAAGGAGCTGTTTTTCTTACAAGTAATAACCGTTTCCTCCGCAGGCTGCCAGCACGGTGACGACGACGAAAAGCAGGGCGGACGCTTTCAGCTTTTTCACAGGAATCCCTCCTTCGTGCAAAAGTCAGGTGGGCAGGGAGATATATGGGAACGGTCAGACACCCGCTGCGGCAGGGCTTCGTTTACTTATATATTTCCTTTTTACGACGAAATGCAAACTTCCAAGCTGCCGGAAAGCATTTTTTATGTCGTTCCGCTCTCCACGTACGTTCATCAACACAAAAAAGCCGCCCCGGTTAAAGACCGGAGCGGCTGCTTCGTTAAGCCGGCACAGACTTGAATTTTCTAAGCCGCAGTGTATTCAGCACGACAGAAACGGAGCTTAAAGCCATCGCCAGACCGGCGAGCATCGGATTGAGGAGGATGCCGAAAACCGGAAACAGCGCTCCTGCCGCTACAGGAATCAACACGACGTTGTAACCGAATGCCCAGCCGAGGTTCTGGCGGATCATGCGCATCGTCGTTCTGGAGAGCCTGACGGCCGTCACAACTTTTGTGATATCCCCTTTCATCAAGGTGATATTCGCTGTTTCCATCGCTACATCCGTACCTGTACCGATCGCCATGCCGACGTCCGCCTGGGCAAGCGCCGGCGCATCGTTGATTCCGTCACCGACCATGGCGACGACTTTTCCTTTATCCTGAAGCTTTTTAATCGCTTCCGCCTTATGCTCCGGAAGCACCTGGGCAATATAATCATCAATACCGGCTTCGCGGGCGATCGCCGCCGCTGTATCTTCATGGTCGCCGGTGAGCATAAGCACTTCCAGTCCCATTTCCTGCAGCGTCTCCACCGACTCTTTCACGTCTGCTTTCAGCGTATCAGCTACGGCAACGATCCCGGCTGCCACTCCGTCGACCGCTGCAAACATCGGTGTTTTTCCTGCTTTCGCAAGCTCCGAAGCCTGACTGCTGACGGCTGCCGTGTCCACTCCACGGTCGCGCATCAGCTTTTCGTTGCCGATCAGCACTTTTTTTCCGTTCCATACAGCTTCGATGCCGTGTCCGGTAACCGATTGAAAGCTTTCCGGCTCGATAAGCGAAATTCCTTCTTCTTTTGCTGCTTCGACAATCGCTTCCCCGAGTGGATGCTCGGAGCTGTTTTCAACAGAAGCTGCCATCTGCAGCAGCTCTTCATCCGTCAGACTGCCGGAAAGGATTAAATCCGTCACGACCGGCTTTCCTTCCGTGATCGTGCCTGTTTTATCAAAAACGACCGTATCGACTTTTTTCACGCGCTCCAGGCTCGTCGCATCCTTAATCAGGATACCGTTTTCCGCTCCCTTTTCTGTTCCGACCATAATGGCGGTAGGTGTCGCAAGACCGAGGGCACACGGACACGCAATGATCAGAACCGCAATAAAGGTCGTAAGCGCCATAATCGTCGCCGGTTCCGGTCCAAACAGGAACCAGACGGCCGCGCTTCCGAGCGCAACGAGCACAAC
The DNA here is from genome assembly GCA_007692495.1 of Alkalicoccus sp. Classification (GTDB taxonomy): domain Bacteria; phylum Bacillota; class Bacilli; order Bacillales; family Salisediminibacteriaceae; genus Alkalicoccus. Next base: position 18,374 of record REBZ01000181.1, on the reverse strand, counting down.
GGCCGGAACAAAGTAGGCCGCAATCACGTCGACAATCCGCTGAATCGGCGCTTTGGACCCCTGCGCTTCATTTACCATGCGGATAATCTGGGAAAGCACCGTATCTTTTCCGACTTTTGAAGCCTTCATCGTAAAACTTCCGGACTTATTGATCGTGGCTCCGATGACGTCATCCTCCACCTGTTTTTCTACAGGGATGGATTCGCCGGTAAGCATGGATTCGTCCACGGAGGACGCTCCTTTTATCAGCCGTCCGTCCACCGGTACCCGCTCACCGGGACGCACGAGGATCTCATCGCCGATCTGCACCTGCTCGAGTGGGATCTCTTTCTGTTCCCCTCCGCGCATGACGCGCGCTGTTTTTGCCTGCATGTTCATCAGCTTCTTGATCGCCGTCGACGTCTGTCCTTTCGCTTTTGCTTCGAGGTAGCGTCCGACAAGAATAAGAGTCGTAATAACTGTCGTTACGTCGTAGTAGAGCTCATTTGGAAAGCCGAGTCCGGTCAAATATCCCGGAAACAATGTCAGCGCCCCGCTGTAAAACCAGGCAGCTGTCGTTCCCATGGCAACAAGCACATTCATGTCCGCCGAACCGCTTTTTAATACTTTATAACTGTTTGTATAAAAACGGCGCCCCGGTCCGAGCTGGACGAAAGTTGTCAGAATGAGCAGCATGTAAGGACTCGCAAGAAATGCCGGTACCCAGTCCCCCCAGCCGGCCATCATGTGGGGAATACTTCCTATTAGAACGACCGCCGTTACGAGACTGCTCCAGAAGACACTTTTCTTCAGCGAATCCGACTCCGACTTTTCTTCTTCCGAGCGGTCCTTGACGCTGTCCTCCTGAATCTCCGCCCCGTAACCGAGCTTCTCCACCGCTTTAATAATCTGGTCTGTCGTTACGGAGTCGTCCACCTGTACCTGGGCACTGTGGGAAGCAAGGTTCACCTGCGCCTCTTCCACGCCTTCTACTTTATTAATTGATTTTTCCACCCGGTTGACACACGAAGCACACGTCATGCCGGAAACGGATACGTTAATTTTCTTCATCAATGATGCCTCCTTCACCTCTCGACATACAATACCCCTGTATGGTATATAAAATATTTAAAATAAGGCTGGCAGGCTGCTTCCTTATTGAACAGCCGCCAGCCTTCATTAATTCATTAGGAAACGACGTCGTATCCCTGATCATCGATTGCTTCTTTAATCTGATCTTCCGACACCTGTTCCTCATGGAATACAACATCCACCGTGCCCTGGTCAAGATCAACTTTCACTTTATCCACGCCGTTCAGACTGCCGACGCTTCCTTCCACCGCTGACACACAGTGGTCACACGACATTCCCTTTACCTTCAACGTTTTGTTTAACATACTATCTTCCTCCTTCGATTATTTAAGCATCCGTTCCATCACATCGAGCACTTCGTCTATTGCCTCTGCGCCGTTATCCTCTTTTACGGCTCTTGCGACACAGTGATGGGTGTGGTCAGCGAGCAGCGCGAGCGAGACTTTGTTGAGCGCTGAGTTGACGGCAGACACCTGATGCATCACATCCACACAGTACCGGTCCTCTTCCACCATTTTGTGGATACCGCGCACCTGACCTTCAATTCTTTTCAGACGGTTCAGCATCTGCTGCTTGTCCGGCTGAACGACCTTTTTATTTGAGGTGGTCATACCGCCCTCTCCTTTCGCTGCGCCTCCAGCGCCTTTATGCTTTTATTATACAATACCCCCGCTATGTATTTCAAAAACTTTGTTTTTAATAACTTTACTAATCGAGGCTGCCTCTACCGGGGTATGGAGACAGCCCGGAGCCGCATCCGAACTATAAAATCCTGTCAGCTCGCTCCTGACAGGATTTCAGCTTGCAGCCGTGCTCTCCTGTTATTAAAAACCGGCCGCAAATGACAGATTATATTTTAACCTTTGGCTCTGTTAAAGTTCCGTGTTGTTTTTGGAGTGCCTGCGGCTCATTTTTCTTCGCTTGCCTCGCACGCGGCTTCCCTGACGTCCGGGAGGAGCTTCCCTCTTGACAGTTACGTTCATATCAGGAAGCTGGAAATCTCCTCCACGGCAGAGCGGAAGCGAAGTTTTCTGCATATACCAACACCAGACTTTAACAGAGCTTAATCTTTATAACAGGAGGCTTCTTTATCAGCTGCTCCATTTTCTAATGTGATAGAAAGTTTCTTTAAAGCACGAAAGCCGGTGAGCCTGCGCCACTGTATGTCTGTGATGACAGGCTGCCTGTCTGGAAGATACGGAATGAGCGCCTTAACAGCGGCCTTTGCTTCAAGCCGGGCAAGGGGGGCTCCAAGGCAGAAGTGACTGCCGCTGCCAAAGGCGATGTGGGGGGCTTCCTTCCGCTTTATGTTAAACTGGCAGGCCCTTGAAAACTTTTTCGGATCCCGGTTCGCCGCTCCTAACAGCACGTAGACCTGCTCCCCTTTTTTTATCGTATATCCCCCGTTGATTGTGCAGTCTTCAGATGCCGTACGGGCAACCATCTGCGTCGGGCTTTCAAAGCGCAGGCATTCCTCCAGCGCGCTGTCGATCAGCGACGAATCTTCTTTTAATTCCTTTAACTGCTCAGGATGCTGGAGCAGCGAAAATACCGAATTATTTATCATGTTGACTGTCGTTTCATGCCCTGCAATCGTCAGCAGGATGCACGTCGCTGACAGCTCATCGTCAGTTAAACTGCTTCCCTGCTGCTGAGATTTTATCAGTCTGCTGATAAGGTCGTTCCGGGGCTGCCTTTGCCGCTCTTCAATCAGTCCGGTAAAAAAAGCTGAAACTTCTGCCATCGTCTCTTCGCCTTTTTTCAATACTCGTCTTGACCTGGTGAAATCAGCCGACTGCAGAAGATCAGCTGACCACTGCTTAAACCGGTACATTTCTTCCTCAGGGACCCCTAAAATCCCTGCAATAATGAGGCTCGGGAGAGGAAATGCAAAGTCTGCAGCAACATCTATTTCCTTCCTGCCTTTTATCTCCTCCAATAACTCCTCCACCGTTTTTTCAATGGAAGGCCGGCAGGATTCCACCATACGAGGGGTAAAAACATCGCTTATGAGCTTGCGTAAGCGTTGATGATCGGGTTGATTTTTAAATAGCAGCATATTATTCTGTACATTTGTTAAGCTTTTATACCTGCCGGATGCGTCCTGTATAGGAACCCGGCTTTGAAATTTCTTGTTTTTCAAAATCTCGAGTGCTTCCTCATAGCCTGTAACGTACCATCCCGGGTAAAGAAATGATTCATTCCAGTATACAGGGGCGATTGCGCGCAGCTCCTCATAAAGAGGGTAAGGATTTTCGATAAACTTCTTTGACGACAGTGAAAAAGTTGGTTTATGTACGATATTCATCTTGATTCCCCCTTCTGCCTTAAAACTCTGTCCGCATGCATGGCTGCTTTGCACCGAGACTCCGCTCCGGCCGGCGGGACGTGGAGAAGCTTTTCAGCTCCCTCCGGGTCCCGCCTGAAACGAACACCAGCGGAGAAGAGCGGACGTGTGCTTTACGCCTGTCCAAGACTTTCTTTCATTTCTTCAACTGTTTCAATCTCAAATCCGCAGTCTTTCAGCATTTTAATATCTTCATTGTCTTCCTGGCCTGCGGTTGTCAGGTAATCACCGACAAAAATGGAGTTGGCGGCATAGAGACTGAACGGCTGCAGGGAACGGAGATTTACTTCCCGCCCGCCGGAGACACGGATCTCTTTTGTTGGATTAATAAATCGAAACAGCGCCAGTACTTTCAGGCAGTAAAGCGGGTCCAGTTCATGCACCCCTTCCAGCGGCGTACCGTCAATCGCATGCAGAAAGTTTACGGGAATAGAATCTGCATCCAGTGCTTTTAAACTGCCGGCCATGTCCACTACATCCTGTTTCGTTTCTTTCATGCCGACGATTACGCCGGAGCACGGGGACATTTCTGCTTTCTTCACTTTTTCGACCGTGCCGATGCGGTCGTCGTACGTATGGGAAGTCGTAATATTCTCGTGGTTTCTCTCTGATGTATTCACGTTGTGGTTGTAGCGGTCGACCCCCGCCTCTTTCAGCCGCTCTGCCTGATCAGCTTTTAACAGACCGAGACAGGCACAGATTTTTAATCCGTAAGTTTCCTTGATCTCCTTTACAGCGTCCACGACTTGATCGACTTCCCGGTTTGACGGCCCCCGGCCGCTGGCGACAATACAGTATGTACCGACATCGAGGTCGTGCGCTTGCTTCGCCCCTTTAATCATTGCATTTTTGTCGATCATTCTGTAGGAATCAATCGGTGCGGTGGAAATGGAAGACTGCGCACAGTACCCGCAGTTTTCAGGGCACAAGCCTGATTTCGCGTTCATAATCATATTTAATTTCACTTTTTTTCCGTAATATTTCTTTCTTACTTGAAACGCCGCGTGCATGAGGAGCAAAATTTCGTCATCCGGACAATCCAGCACTTCGTGTGCTTCGCTGTTTGTCAATGTCTCCCCCTCTAACACCCTGTCGGCAAATTCCATCCATTTATACATATGATCCCTCCATCTGCTTCATTAGAAAATCAACGTCTATACACTCTTTTACCATTTCCGTTACGTTTCTTTTCGTTACTTTTTCCAGTCGCGGCGTAATGCCGAGAACCGGCACACCTGTAAACTGCTCAATTACAGCCGGATTCGTTTTTTCGGCCAGAGACGGCCCGTCCTTTCTGCCATTGATAATGATACCGGCCACCTTAATGCCGGCACTCCGGGCATAATGCACGGTCAAAAACGTATGGTTAATTGTACCGAGATCCGGCCGGGCAACGATGATAAGGGGGAGACCTATCTTCTGGATCACATCACTTACCAGAAATTTCTCCCCGAGCGGAACAGAAATGCCTCCCGCACCTTCCACAATAAAGCACCCGCACTTCCTCCGGACCTTCTCCCACTTCTGCATTATTTCCTCCAGCTCCACTGTTTTTCCTTCCTGTTGAGCTGCCACCAGCGGGGAGACCGGTTCGCAAAAAGTAAACGGGGTAATTTCCTCCGCTGTAAGCGCAGTCTGTGACATCTCTTTTAAAAACGAGGTGTCACTTTCAGGGTCATCTCTTGAAATACCGCTTAACATCGGCTTAAACACTCCGACATCCAAATTATTTTCATGCAGCACAGCTGCCAGGCCGCCCGATATGATCGTTTTCCCTACGTCTGTATCAGTGCCGGTCACAAAAAAACCTTTCATCAGATCAGATTCAGCTCCTCTCCAATTTCGTGAAATGCTGTAATTAATTTATCCACATCGCCTGAATCATGTGCCGCCGTTACGGTCAGCCGAATCCGGCTTTCCCCAGCCGGCACGGTCGGCGGGCGGATCGCCGGGGCGTAAATACCTTGTTCCTCCAGCTTTTTCGTGAAGCGTCCCGCCTGCTCCACATCCCCAATGAGGACAGGTATGATAGGCGTCTCATCACCTGTCAGCTGAAAACCGAGGTTCGTAAGGCTTCGCTTCACCCGTGTAACATAGGTCATCAACTGCTCCCGCCGCTCCTTCTGCTTTTCCATGATCTGAAGTGCAGCCACAGAAGCGGCACAGCTGGCAGGCGGGACCGCCGTTTGAAAAATAAACGGGCGGGAATGATTCAGCAAAAAATCAATCAGCGTTTTCGAACCGGCCGCAAACCCGCCTTCGGTACCAGCTGCTTTGCTGAGCGTCCCTATCGTCACGTCGGGAGTAATGCCAAAATACTCACTCGTTCCCCGGCCCGATTCTCCGAGAACTCCGGTGGCATGCGCATCATCGACAATGACAAACGCCTCATACCGGGCTGCGAGCTCCATCATCTGATCCAGTGGTGCAATCGTGCCATCCATGCTGAATACACCGTCTGTTACGATAAAGCGCCTGTTATATGAGACGGTCTGCTCGAGCTTTTCACGTAAATCATCCATATCCACGTGATTGTAAATAACCGTATCTGCTTTCGACAAACGGCACCCATCAATAATGCTCGCGTGATTCAGCCGGTCGCTTAACAACACGTCTTCTTTTTCCGGCAGCGAAGATAACACTCCGATATTCGCCAGGTATCCGCTCGAAAACAGCAGTGCTGCCTCAGTCTGCTTGAAGGCTGCCAAACGGTCTTCCAATTTTTCGTGCCATACCGTATTTCCAGTAAGCAGCCGGGACCCGCTGCTGCCGGCACCAAATTCACGGAGCACTTCTGCCGCGGCGTCTATCAGCCGGCTGTGGCCTGCCAGCCCTAAATAATCGTTGGAAGAGAAAATAAGCTGCCGCTTTTCTTCGACGAGCATCGAAGACTGGGGTGCTTCCTGCATCGTCCGCATTTGACGATAAAGCCCGGCCTGCTTCGTTTTATCCAGACGCTCCTCCAGCCATTGATCAAACGGCAACAGACGTCACCTCAGCAATCGCCTGTTTAATAATAGCCACCATCTCCTCCAGCTCTTCTGTCGTACTGACAAGCGGCGGCATGAACACAAGCACATCCCCGGTCGGCCGGGTCAGCATCCCGAGTTCCCTCATTTTCAAGGAGACGTGGTAACCAACTCTTTTCTCAAACGGAAATGGCTTTTTTGTTTCTTTTGATTCGACGAGTTCAATGCCGCACATAAATCCGAGCTGCCGGATGTCGCCGACGTGAGGCAGTTCGGATAATTTCTGCAGCTGCTCGTGCAGCTCAGAGGATTTTCGGGTTACCCGGCCGAGAATATCGTCAGATTCAAACAAACGGATATTTTCCAATGCAACAGCACAGCCGAGCTGGTTGCCGGTATAGGAGTGGCCGTGGAAAAACGTTTTTAATTTTTCGTAGTCATCGTAGAAAGCTTCATAAATTTCTTCGCTCGCAAACGTAACGGCAATTGGTAAATATCCTCCCGTAATTCCTTTTCCGGCGGCCATCAAATCCGGCTGCACGCCCTCATGCTCGCAGGCAAACATTTTTCCTGTCCGTCCAAAGCCGGCGGCCACTTCATCGACGAGCATGAGCACGTCATATTTTGTGCAAAGCTCACGGACACCTGCTAAAAATCCGTCCGGGTAGACGATCATCCCTGCAGCCCCCTGGATCATCGATTCAATGGAGAGGGCAGCGATTTCCTGATGCTTCTCCTGCAGCAGTTCTTCAAGGCTTTGTAAGCATTCATCACGGCATTGTACCGGATCTTCCGACTCCGAACGGTACACATTCGGGACAGGCATTTTGAAGCTGTCGAACATTAACGGACCGTAGATTTCGTGGAAAAGATCGATAGAGCCGACACTTACCGCTCCAATCGTATCTCCGTGGTAGCCATTATTCATCGAAATGAATTTTTGTTTTTCAGGCCTGCCGATATTTTTCCAGTACTGAAAAGCCATTTTCAAAGCAATTTCCATCGCTTCGGCCCCGCTGTCGGAGTAAAAAACACGTGTCAGTTTTTCGGGTGTCAGTTCGTTCAGTTTTTCAGCCAGCTCCGTTGCAGGCACATTCGTCATCCCGAGAAGCGTGGAATGAGCGATTTTTCCGAGCTGCTTTACGACCGCTTCATCCAGTTCCTGTTTCCGGTGGCCGTGGACGTTCAGCCAGACGGAGGAAAAGCCGTCATAATATTCTCTGCCGTTCGTATCTTTCACTTTAATGCCTTCCCCGCTTTCGATAATAAGCGGGTCGGTGTCGTAGTCCTTCATCTGCGTAAAAGGCAGCCAGAGGTGCTTTTTACTTTTTTCGATCAGCTCGTTTGTCATTCAGTTTCCCTCCATCGAATAATAATCGGGTCTTTTTCCAGGTAGTGGATGCAGGATTTAATATCCGCTCTTCCATCAACGAAAAACACGCGGCATCCCTGCTCATCCCCCCTCTCTTTCAGCTTTGTGATCCGCTGGTAGCCAAGGCGGCTGCCCGCCACATACCCCGTGACATAACCGGGGTCATCGGACCAGCACAGTTCCGCGGTTACGGCCGGATGACGGCAGACTTTGGCTGCAAGAGTGAGCGCCTCTTTCATCCTTGGATTCTCAGGAAACCCATGGAATTCCGCCCACCGTCCGTAATTTTCAGCGGGCCAGTCCATTCTCGACACGCGCACTCCTCTGTCCCCGCGCTGATCCAGTCTCCCGCCCGTTCCGGCATCGATCAGCACCGCTCCCCTGGTGACTGAATTTTCAGTCACCATTTGATATGCCTGATCGACTGCTCGTTCAGAAACCCCCGTCCGCAGCAGCAGCTTCCTGGCTGCCGTGTGCCCTTCCTCTACGGATGAAACTTCGTTTGTTGCAGTATGTAACGGCGCTGTATAAGTGACCGGCTCCTCGACGAAATCAAGCTGAATCTGCATAAAGTCCGGCCGTCCGCGCGAATGGTTTAAGCCTTTTTCCAATAACATCTGCGCCGCCTTCTCCAGGTCCTTGTAAGCGGATAAAAGCTCCCCGCCTGAAATATGCTTCTCTCTCTGCCCTTCACTTCCATGCTGAGCGGCCCGCATTCTGACGCTGTAAAAATGTTCGTCCACTATATTTCTCCCTCCCTTAAATACAGATTTTCTGTTATTCATTATCAAATATGGAAGTGAAAATCATTTTACAATTGTTAACCTTATATGTCAATGGGTTAACAATAAGCCGGAAAGCCCTCCAGTCGGGGACAAAAAAAGGAATGAACCTGATCCATTCCTGCGGTGCCTATTTTATTATCAGTTGCAATTTCCTGATTAGTTAGATATCATCTAAATCGTAACCATTACGTTTTACAAAAGAAAAGGTGATTTTTGTATGGTAACAAAGATTGTCATCATTACAGGATTTTTAGGAAGCGGAAAAACGACCTATCTGCGGCGCGTGCTGCAGGAAGACCGACTCGCAGGAAAAACGACCGCGGTCATTATGAATGAATCCGGAAAAATCAGCGTTGATTCCAGAGCGGTCGCCGGTATGACCGAGCTGAAAGAAATTACAGACGGCTGCTTATGCTGTACGCGGCAGTCGGAGCTGAAGCAGGCACTGAGAGACCTGGCAGGAAACGTGGAACAGCTTTACGTCGAGGCTACCGGCGCTGCCAATCCGTGGGATATTCACGATGCCTGCACCGATCCCGCCATCGCCGAACAAGCGCAGCTGGAAACGGTCGTCACCTTTGTGGACGCCGGCCAGTGGCTGCACGTCGTCAATAAACGCCAGCGTAAACTGATGGAACTCCAGGCTAAATTTGCCGATTATCTGTACATTAATAAAATAGATCAAGTGCAGCAAAGAGAAATAAAGCTCATCAAAACGCTCCTCCGGGAAATCAATGACCATGCGGTTATTTCGAGCGGAAGCTTTTCCTCGCTTTCACTGCCCGAACAGCCGCAGTGGCACAGCAGAAAACAATCTTTCGGAAAAGATTCCCACGCCTTTATCGATACGTGTACCGTCCCGCTGAAATACCCGATAGACCGGATGGATTTATTCCACTGGCTGGATCAGCATAAACAGTCTTTCTGGCGGGTAAAAGGCTACGTCCATTTTGCCGAAGCCCCGTGCCGGTTTGAGCTTCACTATACCCCCGGATGGCCGAGCTTTGAAATGGTCCGTGAAAAAGACTTATCCGACGTTCTCGTGTTTATCGGACAAAACCTGGATAAACAAAAAATAATGCAGGATCTGCTGAAGATGCAGCAGACAAAAGGAGAAACCCCATGGCCACTTGGAATTTAGAACAGACGACACACCACGTATTTATATGTAACGGAAGCAGCTGTACAAAAGCAGGCGCAGAAGAACTGACTTCCGCCCTCCGTTCCGAAATTGCCGCCCGGGAGCTTGATCCTTCGATTCACACAACAAGAACCCTCTGTGCCGGACGGTGTCAGGACCGCTGTGTAGTAGTTACTTATCCCGACGGGCACTGGTACCAGGACATGGACGCTTCTCTCGCCGGACCTTTCGTAGAATCTCTCTCTTCTGACGTCCGCCTGCATGATTTAATCAGTCACAGCCATAACGGCCGCACGTTTGAACGCACCGAGGGAGCGCTTCCCGGAACGCCCAAAAACCCGGACATAGTCAAAAAAGTATCCAAGCTGTAAATGGAGGTTACCTCATGATTCCCGTTACGATCGTCACCGGCTGTTCAGGCGCTGGAAAAACCACTCTTTTACATCACCTCCAAAGTACAGGAGCGCTGGACAAAGCGGCTGTAATTGTTGATGATTCCAGCCATATAGAAAGCAGTAGTCTGCGTGTATTCAAAACAGAAGAGAAAATGATGACAATCAGCGGGGACTTTCTCCGGTACAGTGTGAGAGCTGACGTGATCAAAGCAGTCAACCAGATCCTCGACGAAAAAACAGCTTCACACATATTCATCGAGACGACAGGACTTGCCGATCCGGCACCAGTCGTACAAACGTTTCTCATGGCGTCGGGACTGCAGCAACACGTGGAAATAAATGCTGTTATCACCGTCGTAGATACCTGCCACATACAAAGCCAGCTTCAGCAGTTTTCAGAAGCAGCCGTGCAGATAGCGTTTGCAGATGTGATTTTAATGAATAAATCCGACGCTGCGTCATTCAAAGAAGTGGAACGTGCGGAAAGCTCTGTACTGAGCCTCAATCCGTTTGCGGATATGTACCAGGTTTCTTACTGCAGAACTAATCCGGAAAACCTGCTTCATCAATACAGTTTTAATCTGGAGCATGCACTGACGATGAGACAGGAGAGGGTGACAGAACCTCCCCATTTGAATGATCTGCAGTCACACACTATCACTATCTCCTCCCCGCTTGACCCTGTCAAAGTGTCCGCCTGGATACAGTGGCTGGTACAGAAGCGGGGCGATAACCTCCTCCGCTGTAAAGGTATTCTTCACTTGGAAGGGCAAACGGAGGTGATCGTTCTGCATGGTGTGCATACATTCCTTTCCTGTCATTCTATCCGCAGGTGGCATCCTGGAGAAGAAAAGAAAACAGAGATCGTCCTGATCGGGAAGAACCTGTGCGTGGACGAACTAAAAAGAGGACTAAAAGCCTGTCAGGCAGCCTGACAGGCTTTTTTCATGCATAAATACTTTGTTTAAAAAAGAGAACCTAAATAAATAGTTACAAATCGTGGCGACAAACCGGTCGGTGACGCCGCTGATTTTGGGGACAGGCATACCCTGCCACCCTAACAACAAGGCCTGGTATCGTTCGAACGAGCAACGGTCGACAACCGCTGCTCGTGCTTCTTACAATTCACGAATCTCCTGTTCCTTATTCATACCCCTCGATCCTTTCGTATAGAGACTGGTGTTTATCTATAATCGAAAAAGAGAGTGTCTGGATATTAAGTTCAACTTATATAGATAATAAATGATAGAATTTAAATAATTCCAATTAATTACAAGAATAAATGCTTTAATGGATTTTGAATTTTGAAGAAATTTCTAAAGTAGAATTGGATTTAATAAACTGTAAATACTCCTATGGAAGGTAGAGGGTTAGAGCCACACATTCCTGTAGTACAAAACTATAATGATTTCGTAAAAGGCAAAGATACTACAGTTAGAAAAAGTGATCATAATGTTAAAAAGCATAAGTAATTAATTATTTCAGGGGGGATTTGACTATGAGTGCAAAAAAAGATTTAGGAGCAGCAAGAGCAGCCAATTCATTACACTTATTCAAAGGTCACGAGGCTAACTGGATGCTGCAAAGAACTCTAGCCTATATGAATGTAAAAGCTGCAGAGCTTGGTGAATGTCTTTATGTGGCTGGAAGAATAGATGAGAAGAATGCAGAAAGCTGGCCAACAGAATGGGCTGATTTAGCAGCAAGAATAGAAAAACAAGGCGATGGAGCTCTTTTAGAAGGAGAACCCATAAGTGCCAGGGAGTCTTTTCAACGTGCAAGCAACTATTATCGGGCAGCGCAATATGGTTGTGTACCATCACACCCGAGATACCATGAACTATTAGATAAGAGTATTGCTTGTTTCCACAAAGCGATTCCTTTGGTTAATTCACCAATACAGAAAATCGAGGTCCCCTTTGAAGGGAGCAGACTTCCAGGGTATTTTGCAAGACCAGATAATTCTGATACTAAGCGACCGACTTTATTTGTAGCTGGTGGGAATGATGACACCATTGAAGAAGATTTTTTCATAATTGGGCCTGCTGCCTTAGAGCGTGGATATAATTTCTTTACATTCTCCTATCCTGGACATCGGAATGCTGTTCATACCGATTCCAGACAGGTTAAAAGACCAGATTACGAAAAGCCTTTCAAGGAAGCCTTTAATATTTTAGAAACTTTGCCAGGAGTTGATGAGCGAATCGCTTTAATGGGTTTTAGTGGAGGTGGCTACGTGGCACCAAGGGTCGCTATCCATGAGGATCGGGTGAAAGCCGTGATCGCTAACAATCCGATGATAGATTATGACCGGGTAGCTAAAGCCCTTTTGAATCCTATGATTAAACGATTACCTAGATTTTTGTTAAAAAGGGCAATGAGTAAAAAGTTAGATAGAAAGCCTCTTATTAAAGCTTATATGGAATATGGATTATGGACAGCAGGTTATTCTGATATGACACTTTATGAGTGGTTAACTTCACAGAAGGCTCAGAGAGAATGGGCCAAGTTTACAATCGTTGAAGATATGCACAAAATAAGCTGTCCTGCTCTATCCCTTGTGGGAAGTGGAGAGGGTGAAGAGATGTTAAAACAAACAAGAGAATTTCATGAAGGTATTTCTTCAAAAAATAAGATAATGAAAGAATTTACACTTGAGGAAGATGGTACTCATGACCATTGTATGTTAGATAACCACTCCAGGATGCAGCAAGCCGTTTTTCTATGGCTTAATCAGGTTTTCCAACACGACATTATGACAAAATAGCAACTATATAAAAGAAGAAAACACCTGCAGCCGACGTTGGGACTCGGACGACTCCGAAGGGAAGAAGCACAGTCTGTTTGATAATGTTCAGATGAATCTTCTGAACATTATCTTAAAGCATGAGGTAAGCCAGCCTGTGTTTCCATCCATTTTGGGAAGATCGCCTAATCTGGATGGAAACACAGGCTGTACTGCTCTCATCTATAGAAAACAGCTGAAGACAATTCCTGCGGAAAGCGTCTCAAGTGAAACAAAGGCTGCTGATAATAAATAAATTTATAAATAATAAGTCAACCTGTATAACAACCTTTCTTTTACTGCTTTTCACTAATTAAAAATCCTGCTTCGTCCAGTGCTTTTACAGCCTGATCCAGCTCTTCCACGCTGTCTGCTTCGAGCGTATGCAGATGGACGCCGTCCGTCAGTTCCGACAGATAGCTTGCTTCCGTCCGGCTTACTTTTTCAAGAAACTGCTGCACCTGGCGCCGGTTTTTCACCATAATACCCGCGCGGAGATCCCCGTATACCGGGTGCTCCACACGTACGTCTTTGACGGCAACGCCCATATCAACGAGCAGAAGCAGCTCCTCCTCGGTTCTCTCAGGAGGATGCACGCAGGCGACGACCCGTTCGATCCTGCTGTCTGTTTCCTCGCTCCACACATAGCCCTGGCTCGTTGCGATAATCGGCATCCCCTCCGCTTTTAGCAGCGTCACATCCTGCACAACGACCTGGCGGCTCACACCGAACTGATCTCCGAGCGCTTTACCGGTGCGGGGCTGTCCGGCTGCCTTCAGCTCATCGACGATGGCCCGGCGCCGTTCCTTCCCGTATTTTTTCTCTGCCATATTCATCCCCCCTTGACTCCACGATAGCACAAATTGTTTCCGCTGCCTTTTCCAATTCCGCAGCTGTTGTTTGATGACCGAAGGATACACGAAGAAAACGTCCCCATTCCGCCGGATTTTCGGGGTGAAGCGCCTGCAGCATTGGAGAAGCCTCCGCTTTCCCCTGTGTACAGGCTGTGCCGGTCGAGACGCAGATGCCGTAGCGGTCGAGAAGCGCAAGCAGATACTGCCCCTGAATCCCCGGGATGCGCAGCCCGATAATATAGGGGGACTGGTTTGTTGCTTCATCGATCTGCGTCCCCGCCGGAGAAAGTTTATCAATAAACTTCCTCCGTTTCACCCACGCTTCTTTTTCCGCCGCACGCATATCCGGAAGCGCCTGTACAGCGGCTGCAAAGGCTGCCGTCCCCGGTACGTCAATTGTCCCCGGCCGGAAGCCGTACTCCTGGGTCGTTCCGGGCCAGGACGGTTCCCATACAGATCGATCCTTCATGTAAACCGCTCCCATCTGCTTCGGACCGCCGAGCTTATGGGCCGACACGCTTAAGGCGTCCACTCCGAGAACCGCCGCCGACACGGGGAGCCTCCCATACGCCTGAACCGCATCGGTATGAAACGGCACCTCCCCCGCCGCCTGTTTTAATTCGGCGACCGGCTGCATCATGCCGGTTTCGCTGTTAACAAGCTGTATTGAAACGAGCCCCGTTTCCGGAAGGAGCGCCTCCTGCAGCTGTTCAGCGGAAATAACGCCTCCCCGGTCCGGATAAAGACGGGTTACTGTCGTCCCCTGCTGTTCCAGTTTCTCAAAAAAGGAAAGAACCGAAGGGTGCTCCACCGCTGTCGTGACGGCGTGACGGGGGGCTTTTTTCTTCAGCAGGCTTTCGAGCGCCAGATGATTTGCTTCGGTTCCACCCCCGGTAAAGAAAAACTGCTCCGCCCGTGCCCCGATAAGCCCGGCGGTACTTTTTCGTGCTGCTTCCAGCAGATCTGCCGCCCGTGCCCCCGGTTCATGAAGGCTCGAGGGATTGGCGGCAAAGTCCTGCTGCGCACGGCACCACGTCTCCACAGCCTCCGCCGGCATCGGTGCTCCGGCAGCATAGTCCAAATAGATCGTCATAAGTATCCTCCTTCTCTGCACTTGTTCTTAGTGTAGTTTTATGTAAAGATAGGTGTCAAGACACTTATCAAGGCAGGTGAACCAGATGAATGTGCTCGTAATCGGAGGCGGCCTTGCCGCACGTGCATTTGTAAACAGTCTTCCGCCGGACGTTTCCTGTACGGTTTTGCTTAAAAACACCCGCTGCTCCGGTAATTCCCGGCTCGCCCAGGGAGGTATCGCTGTCCCCCTTCACCCCGATGATTCCGTGGAAAAGCACTGGCTCGACACGATGAACTGCGGGGCGTGGCAGAATGACGGAGAACGCGTTTGGAAAATGATCGAAACCGGTCTTTCCCTTCTCAAGGAACGAAAGCATTTGTTTGACGAAAAGCCGGACGGCTCTTTAGCTTTTGGACGCGAAGGCGCCCACTCCCTGCCGAGAATCGTGCACGCCGGCGGCGACCGGACCGGAAGTTACCTGATGGCAGCAGAGGATTTCACACTGGAAAAATCCACCCGTGTGCTGGAACATGCCGAAGCGGAAGATCTTCTGATCGAAAACGGACGCTGTACCGGTGCGGTTTTCCGCTCTCGGGGGAAGCGGTACGAGATCCGGGCGGACGCTGTCGTGCTGGCCACGGGCGGCACCGGCTCCCTCTTCCCGTATACGTCCAATTTCCCGGGATCCACCGGGGACGGCCAGGCGATGGCGGTCCGCGCCGGCATGAAGCTTCAGGATATGGAATACATACAGTTTCACCCGACGCTCTGGGTGGAAAACGGGCAGACCGTCCAGCTCATTTCCGAAGCGCTCCGCGGTGCCGGAGCCGTGTTAAGGCGCGCCGACGGATCGCGGCTGATGAAAGGCGTCCCCGGCGGTGACCTCGCGGCGCGCGACGTGACGGCCCGGGCTGTGGACGAGGAGCGCCAGAAAGGACAGCCGGTCTACCTCGATATCCGCAGCGTCACCCAGATCGAAAAACGCTTTCCTTTTCTTTACGCCGAGATACAACGACGCAGCTCCGGACCACTTCTTCCGGTAGCTGCCGGGGCCCATTTTCATATGGGGGGCATTCCGGCTTCGCTCGAAGGAGCGACGGCAGTTCCCGGCCTGTTCGCTGTCGGAGAAACGGCATGCACCGGTGTTCACGGAGCCAACCGGCTGGCGAGCAACTCGCTGCTGGAAGCGATCGTCACCGGCACGCTCTGCGCAGAGTCCATCGCAGAAAATGCTTCCTGCGGCCTCGGCGGTATCACGGAGCTCCCGCCGCCGATCCGGACAGAAAGCCCGGACCTCCCCGGACTTCGGCGCCGCATTCACGAAGGACTCGGTGTGGTCCGCTCCAACGAACAGCTGGACAGGCTGATAGAATTTTTGGACAGCTGCCCCCGCAGCCTTGAAAAAACAACCGCACTTGCGGCCGCAAACATGATTCAGACGGCTTACATTACAGCCATTGCAGCGAAAAACAATAACGTGCCGCTCGGCGCCCACTGGAAGGAGAATACACATGAACCGACTGCTGCTGAAACAACAGCTGACCCAGTTTTTTAATGAAGATATCGGCCTCGGCGACCGCTCCGCTGCGGCGCTCGGGCAGACACGGACAGAAGCCGTGATCACTGCCAAACAGGACGGGTGCTTCTACGGCCGGGAGGTGCTGATCGAAGGGGCGTCCCTTTTAGGCCTCGAGGTCCTCTACGTACTCCATGACGGAAGCCGTGTCCAGAGCGGAACAGAAGCAGCCAGGCTTTCCGGCCCGTGTGACAGCCTTTTATCCGGAGAAAGAGTCCTGTTAAACCTTGTCCAGCGCCTCAGCGGAACAGCTTCGCTGACGAGAAAAGCGGCAGACCTCCTAGAAGGCACCGGCGTCCGTATTACCGACACCCGCAAAACAACTCCCGGCCTCCGCATGCTGGAAAAAGATGCCGTACGCGCCGGCGGCGGTGCAAGTCACCGGGGAGGACTCGACGAAGCGTGCATGATTAAAGAAAACCACATTGCCGCAGCCGGTTCGATCACCCGGGCCGTGGAAGCTGTCCGCCGGACGGCCGGTCCGCTCACCGCCGTGGAAATCGAAGTGGAAACAGAAAAAGAGCTCCACGAAGCGATCCAGTGCCGGCCGCATGCCATTATGCTCGACGACTGCACGAATGACGAAGCCATGCGCTGGGCCGCCCTTATTCCGGACGGCATTCTCGTCGAACGGTCCGGCTCCATCACGCTCGATACACTGCGCGGAGCGGCCGTCCCCGGTATCGACTTTATTTCCATGGGGGCACTCACCCACTCCGCCCCTGCCTTAGATATGAGTATGAGACTTGCAGTAAAGGAGACCGTCCAATGACTATGCTTTTTGACCAGCTCGCCCCCGCTCTTCCAGATAGGTATAAACAGATGACAGATGAGGAGCTGCAAAAGCTCGCAGCATCGAGACGCCGGGAGCTCGGCAGCCGGCTGTTTCTTCCCGGCCACCACTACCAGCGCGATGAAGTGATCCAGTTCGCCGATGTGACCGGGGATTCGCTTCAGCTTGCCCGGCAGTCCGCCGCCCGTCCGGAAGCAGATATTATCATTTTTCTCGGCGTGCATTTTATGGCGGAAACGGCCGACATGCTCACCCCGGACAGGCAGCGCGTCATCCTTCCTGACCTCCGCGCCGGCTGTTCGATGGCAGACATGGCCGATGACACCCAGTGTGAAACCGCCTGGGAGCACCTGACAGAGCAGTACGGTGATACCATTCTGCCGGTCACATACGTCAATTCCTCCGCCGCTGTAAAAGCTTTTGTCGGAAGGCACGGCGGAACGACGGTGACCTCCTCCAACGCCGAAGCCGTCATGGCCTGGGCATACACGCAGAAAAAGCGGGTGCTGTTTCTTCCCGATCAGCACCTCGGACGGAACACAGCCTACAAAGGCGGTATGAGCCGGAAAGCGATGGCCGTC
Organism: Alkalicoccus sp.; assembly: GCA_007692495.1. Taxonomy (GTDB): domain Bacteria; phylum Bacillota; class Bacilli; order Bacillales; family Salisediminibacteriaceae; genus Alkalicoccus. Next base: position 630 of record REBZ01000181.1, on the reverse strand, counting down.
TGGGACCCGCTCCGCAGCGAGCTGAAGCCGGACGTCCCCGGCACTCCGCTCGACGAAACGAAACTGATTCTCTGGCGCGGCCACTGCTCTGTTCACGAAAACTTCCGCATGCAGCATATCGACGATTTCCGAAAAAACGACCCGGACCGCCGCATCCTCGTGCACCCCGAATGCACGTGGGAGGTAACCCAGGCCGCGGACCTTGCCGGCTCCACATCGTTTATCATCCATCAGATCGAACAGGCCCCGGCCGGCACAAAGTGGGCCGTCGGCACCGAAATGAACCTCGTTCAGCGTCTCGCCGCCCATCACCCGGAACAGTCCATCGTCTCGCTCAATCCGGATATGTGCCCGTGCCTCACGATGAACCGCATCGATCTCCCCCACCTCGCCTGGGTGCTTGACGAAGCCGCAGCCGGAAACATCGTCCACGACATCCGTGTCGACAAAAACACCGCAGCCGACGCCCGGCTCGCGATCGATCGGATGATGAGCCTCACCAAATAAAACAATAGCCCCCGCCCGGAGCGCTTCCGGCCGGGGGTTATTGTTTTATTCTTGAACTGGGAGAATCGCCGCCGTTCCTCCAGTTCCAAGCATAACGCAGAAGCGGGGTTCTTCTGCGAAAGG
>REBZ01000196.1 GCA_007692495.1 Alkalicoccus sp. | reverse complement strand
GGCGGCAGATCCAGCTGCTCTCCAAGGCTCTCTACGTCCCCGTCAATTGTAAATCCCGGACCGTCCGTGGCTATTTCAAACAGAATGCCGTTTGATTCCCGGAAATAGAGGCTTTTAAAATAGAAGCGGTCGACGATTCCTGAGTTTTGGAAACCTTTTTTCTTCACCTCTTCTGCCCAGTAGGCCAATTCTTCATCGTCTTTGACGCGGATGGCAAGATGATGAATGCTGCCGCGGCCTGGCTTTTCCGAAGGTCCATCCTCATATTTTACGACGATTTCTCCGAATGCTTCTCCCGGGACAGATTGATACACCGCTTCATCACCCGTCTGACTTACTTCCGTATACCCAAATATACCGGTAAGAGTGTCTGCCAGTTTGTCTGTTCTTTTCACTGTCATTTCCACCGGTCCCATACCCTGAATCTGATGTTCTGCCGGGACGTCTGATTTTTCCCACGTTTCCCAGTGCTTCACTTTTTCTCCCCCTGCAGCAATCAGCACGAGACGCAGCCCTTCCTCATCTTCCAGTTTCAGCGCCGGACGGCCGGCGTAAGTGCTGATTTCGTCATGGAATACCTCTTTTTCCTCCAGCCGCTTTTTCCAGTAGTGGAGGCTGTTTTCCGAAGGAACAAGCAGGCCGATTCTTGTGATGGCGTTCGTGCCGCGGTGCGTTTTTCCGACCGGTGGAATTTCAAAAAAAGAGAGCTCTGTGCCCGGACTTCCCGTTTTATCTCCGTAAAACAAATGATACATCGATGGATCGTCCTGATTAACCGTTATTTTAACGCGGCGCATGCCGAGCACGTCCCGGTAAAAGTGATTATTTTCCTGTGCACTTTTTGTAATCATAGAAATATGATGATGCCCTGGAATAGTGTACATAATATGTCCTCCTTCATTTTACTAATCAAGTGATAATGAAAAAATTAAAAACCGGCTTATTATATGCAGTTTTTAATTTCTTGTTCTATTCTCCGTATTTTTCTGCAGCTTTGTCATCAGGTTATAGAGTGTTTTCTGCTCTTGTTCTGTCAGGCATTCGTTAACAAGAGTCGTTTGAAAAGCGAGCTGATGCTCAAAAACTTCCTCCATTTTCTTCTCCCCTCCAGCAGTGAGCGTAATCCATTTCGTTTTCCAGTCCTGCTTCCGCTGAATATATCCCTCTTTCTCCAGCCTTGCAAGCATACGTGAAATTCCGCCTTCTGACACCGTGACTTTTTCCGCCAGTCCGCTCTGGGTGACCGGCTGATAAGTAGAGATTTGATTCAATACATCAAACTGTGCCACGGTAATGCCGAACTGTTTTAAAAAATCATTGGAGAGCAGATTGCTCTGCTGGGTGAAACGCGTGATCCGCAGCCAGATCAGTGAGCCGAGGGTATGTTTTTTCAAAAGCACTCACATCCTTTCCTGACTATCACTTTACATGTTAACTGATAATAAGTCAATAAAACTGTCTTGTATTAGAGTCATTAACCTTTTCCGGTTTACACCCCCCATTCGAGCATTTTACCTGTTACTGTTTCCACCCTGCTGTCCATATTTGTCCCATCAAACTTTGAAAGCTTAAGCTCGTTTACGATTTTTCCATCGAGCATAAACAAAATCCGTTCTGACCTCGCAGCAATTTTTGCATCGTGCGTTACAATCATAATCGCTGTACCTTCTTCGTTAATTTTTGAAAACAAATTCATAATTTCCTCTGCAGCTTTGGAGTTGAGTGCACCAGTCGGCTCGTCACCGAAAATGATTTCCGGATTACTCATAAGGGCCCGGCATATTCCTGCACGTTGAAGCTGTCCACCTGAAACCTGTTTAATCCCCCGGCTCTCCAGCTCCGATATGCCGACCTCCTTCATAAGTTCCCTTGCTTTTCCGTTGATTTCAGCGCGGTTTTTCTTATTGTCACGCATGGATGGAAGAATAATGTTGTCCAGAATATTCAGGTTCTGCAGAAATGTCGGCTGCTGGAAAACAAACCCCATTTTCGTTCGTCGTACATCGGCCAGTTCATTATCTTTAAGAACCGATAAATCTTTCCCATCAAACATAACCTTTCCGAAATTAACATTATCCATTCCACTCAGCGCAAACATAAGCGTCGATTTCCCCGACCCTGAAGGTCCCATGACCGCAACGAACTCCCCCTTTGATATTTCTACAGAAATCCCGTCGAGAACATTGTGTTGTTCAGCAGCCTCTCCGAATGATTTTACGATTCCTTCAGCATCGATAACTTTATTCATAAGCTACTCCTTTATGTTCTCAGATATTTTTATTTTTCCCGCCCGGGAAGTTCCAATAATCGTCGCAATAAGTACGGCGCCAGCCATCATCAGTGGAGAGAGAAGATAAGCAGTAACCGGATTAACAGCAAACTTGAATGCCGAGGCTCCAAAAGAGGAGATAACGGCCCCTGCGAGCTGCTCCCCCAGCGTGTTTGCCAGCAGAGCGCCGAGAACAATGCCTCCAATTAATACAAATCCTGAACGTGAAACGTACTGCAGCGTAATATCCGAATTTGTAAAACCAACTGCTTTCATGACAGAAATGGAGAACCTGTCCTTTGTGACGAGCATTTTCATAAACAACAGGGTTACGAGTGCCGTTATTAAGAGCGCAATAGCAGCGGCAGCAAAGGAAGCTGTTCTGACAGCGTTAATCAGCGAGCCGAACGTCTGCTGAACGTAATGGTCTATACTCGAAACCTTTGCAAAATCGTATCTCTCCCCGTATTCCGAAACTTTGTCAGGGACTTGTGAATTATCGGCCAGCTCCATGGAAATAACACTCCACATAATATCCTCTGAATCGTCAGAAAAGGCAGCCTTTGCGGTTTTTCCTCCGTTTGTGACATCAGAATAAATTCCGCTTACAAGTAAATCTCTTTCTTCTTCAGCCACGAGCGTCAGGGTATCGCCCACTTCTTTGCCTAACTCATCCGCGTTTATTGCCGAAAGGGCAATTTCTTCCTCTCCGGCTGGAGCTCCCCCTTCCGAGTAAGTTATCGGAAATATCGAATGATCCCCAAGCTCAATATTTATCTTTTCAATCGAACTGTCTTCCATCAGGACATCAAATGATCTTGTTGTCAGAGCCGAATATTCTGCAATCTCCTCGTCGCCATCCATCGTATTCATCACATCATCAGTTTTTTCCAAAATATTACCGGTCTGCTGTATGTCTATCCGCATGTCGCTGTCCCCTATACCCATATAGGTGATGAAGCTCTTTGCAGAAATTGTGTTATACAGGTTTTGAGGAACAATAATAATGAACGACGATAACACAAGGACGACAAGCATCGTAGCGTACATTCTTTTTCTTGCGAAAACATCTTTCATTCCGAGAAAAACGTTAGTATTAAACAGCCTGTTTTTTCTCAGGAAAAAATGTCTTCCGCCTGCAGACTGCTCTTTGGCACTACCGAAGAGGACTGCTTCTGCCACTGAGATTTTCCTGAACCGTCTCAAGACTCCGCTTACATAGGCGATAACTGCCAGGAAAACAAGCAGGATGCCGATCATTCCGAAAACCAGGGCAATAGATGAATTTCCACTCTCTCCCATGTAAAGTCTAATATTTTCAAGAAGCATGCCTTTGAAAAGAAATGAAAGAGCCAGACCGAGGAGACATCCTGCTGCGGCGACTGCTGCATATTTGGCAAGATAGATTTTCTTAATATCTGAAATACGCAGACCTAATGCTTTCATAACCCCTATTTCACGATAGTCGTCCTCGATTTTGGCAAGCAGTGTGAATCGTATACACAAAAATGAAATAGCAACGACGAGTATACTGACTAAAAAAATAACGGCAATCATCATTCCGTCAGAAATTGCATTGATCGTACGGAATAGCGGGTACGTTATTGTCGGTCCGTTTGCTTCAATACCGGCGGATACATAATCAGATTCAAATTCCCCGAGTGCTGATAAATCTTCTAACCGGAACTCAATCAAATATTCCATAGTTCCACTATTTTTTATTTCTGCAAAATCATTTTCACTGACAAGAAACCTTTTTGAGGAAGAGAGTGTGGAATTCATCTGCGAATCCCGGAGAAAGCCTGCAACAGTAAATTCCTGTCCGCTGACTTCCACCTCGTCTCCCACCTCTGCCGTATCATCTTTCATGTAGGATATCGGCACATACAATTCGCCGTCATCTGCCTCTATCACATTCCCATCCAAGTCCAGAAGAAAATCAAATTTTTTGCTCTGTACCGAAAAACCGTTGTCCTGAACATTATCTACAAGAGTTGTTTCATTAAATTCTATCTCCGCACCTTCTACGTTTAAAAATTCAAGCACCTGGAATTCCTCGACCCGGCCGTTTTCTTCTGCAAAAGATGTGAGCCGTTCAGTATCAATTTCACCCGAATGCATCTGCATAAAATGGGGAGTTTCAGCTTCTGTCATAAGCGTGTCTATCGCGCCGGAAAGATTAATAACGAGTACAGCCGTGAGAGACACAAGCATAGCCGCGGCAGCGATAAACATCATCGTCGTCAGCGAAACAAGTTTGTTCTTTAAAAGGTCATTTCGGATTATCTTTAAATACATAAGAGACCTCCTGTTTCAAGCTTTCTCCCCAGTCCTGCAGCCGGATCTTCCCCTTTGCAAGTATATATACTTCTATAATACTCTATATTTCAGTTAATTATCTGATTAATCAGATAATTAACTGTGGGAAATAGTCGTTAATTATTTAAAAACCTCTTTTTTTTAAGCTATGTTAAAGTTCGCTGTTGATGGCTGGAGACACACTTCGCTTCCAACCGGCAGGCTTGCCGTGGAGGAGATTTTCAGCTTCCTCGTGCTTACGCCCTGCGGGATCTTCCAATCTCCTTCTTCCACGGGCCGGTTTCCGCTTCGTTT
>REBZ01000195.1 GCA_007692495.1 Alkalicoccus sp. | reverse complement strand
GCTTTTATACGCGTGCAGTGCTGCCGGGTGGAACTTCCCTGCAGAGGATCAGCTGTGAAGAAACCCTCCCTATTTCCCGTCCTGCACTGAAAGAGTTATTTTTTCAGAAATTGTACCGTATCACGTATCATTTCTCTTAACACCTGCTCGTCGATATCAGCCAGTTTATTAATGTACACGCATGATTTTCCGCTTTTATGTTTTCCCAGCTTTTTGAGCCGGGTCTCCCGCTTCGTTTCCGTCTGGGCCAGATAAAGACTGAAGTTAGCTTTACGCGGGGAAAACCCTGCGAGGAACCAGTCACCTTCGTGCCCGGTTTTGTACTTGTAATGGTACGTACCAAAACCGATAATTGCTTCTCCCCACATTTTCGGTTCTTCTCCTGTTTCTTCCCGAAAAATTTCAAGAAGGCGGAACGCATCTTTTCTTTTCGACTCTTTTTCCAACTTATTCAAAAACACCGTCACATCATCTTCATTTTCTTTTGTTTTCAGGTCATAGCTCATATTTCGTCCTCCTTGCATTAAACACTTTTTTTCACGTTCGCTGCTGGTACAGCGATAACAGAGCTGGACGAGTCTTAGGTGATCTTCTGATGCTGAACATCAAACTTCTATTAAAAAAGTTCAGCCTTCTTTGTATTAATTCTTGTCTTTCCTCTCTCTTACCTTTTTCATCCTTAATAAGTTACAAACTTTTCTGTCAAATTTCCGGGACGATTCCGGGACACCTGCGCCTCTTGATATCTTCGCCTGCCTTTTGAAAGCGGAGTTTCCTTCCGTAATCAGCAGCGAACACAGCTAAGCAGAAGAATTTGCATCTCTTATGTAGAATTAGACGATACCCCCATTCACAGTGGCAGAAAACCTCTTTTTCCGTGCCGCTGATAAAAGCCTTCTTAACAAATCACCTGTTTTCGCAGACACAAAAAGCCGCCGTCCAAAATGGACGACGGCTTTCTAGTCTGGAAGTGCCGGAAAAAATCCGGCGCTCATGAGAAAAAGACTGGAATCTTACTTCTTGATGCGCTTGTTAAGGTCTGCCTGGATTTCGTTAGACTGCTTCAACCAGTCCTTCAGCTTATCTTCAAGCGTGTTGAATCCCTGTGGCTGGCTCTGCTGGCTGCTTCCGCCGCCGCGCTTCTGGCCGCCGCCACCTTGACCCTGGCCCTGGCTCTGGCGCGGACGCTCCTGGCGCTCCGGCTTCGGCTGGGTTTCTTTAATAGAAAGAGAAATCTTGCCGGACTGTTCATCAACAGAAAGGACTTTTACTTTAACAACGTCTCCTACAGAAAGCTCGTCGTTAATATCTTTCACATAGCCGTGGGCAATGTGAGAAATATGAACGAGACCCTGCTTCTTCTCGTCTAACGCAACAAATGCACCAAATGGTTTGATTCCAGTAACTTTTCCTTCAACGATACTTCCAACTTCGTATTGACCTGACATGCAAACAACTCCTATATATTTTTTAACTGTGTAATTGTAACATGATTCTTCAAAAATGACAAAAGGAAAGACAATTTACTTCCGTACATTTTTAACAAACGCTGCGATGCGGTCCACTGCTTCCTCCAGCTGACTCATCGATGCGGCGTAGGAACAACGCACATGTCCTTCTCCCCCGGCTCCGAAAACGTGTCCGGGGACGACTGCCACCCGCTGTTCTATAAGAAGCTTTTCCGCAAATTCCTCGGAAGTCATTCCTGTCGCCCGAATCGAAGGAAAAGCATAGAAAGCTCCCCCAGGAGAATGGCATTCCAGTCCCGCTTCCCGCAGTGATTCAACAAAATAGTTCCGCCGCTGCCGGTAGCTGACGATCATTTCTTCCATTTCCTGACGTCCGTTTTTCATTGCCTCAAGTGCTGCATACTGCGCCATCGTAGAAGCACACATCATCGCATACTGATGAATTTTCAACATCGCTTTAGCATAAGGAGCAGGAGCACATACATAGCCTACACGCCACCCGGTCATCGCAAAAGACTTGGAAAATCCGGAAATCAGAATTGTCCGGTCCCACATTCCTTCCAGAGCAGCAGTACTGACGTGCTCTTCATCGTATGAAAGTTCCGCGTAAATTTCATCCGAAAAAACAACGAGATCATGCTCCTGTACGAGAGCAGCGATTTCCTCCAGTTCCGCTTTCCCCATAACAGCTCCCGTCGGATTATTTGGGAATGACAGCATAATAGCTTTCGTGTCTGGTGTCAGGCGTTCCCGGATTGCTTCCACGCTGACCTGAAAGTTATCTTCCATAGAAGTCGGTACCGGCACCGGAATCCCTCCTGTAAGTGACACGAGAGGGGCATAGGAAACGAAGCAGGGTTCGACAACCAGTACTTCATCCCCTGGGTCCACTACAGCACGCAGGGCAATATCAAGCCCTTCACTGGCTCCTACCGTAACGATGATTTCGTCGGCCGGATCATACTTCGTCTGAAAACGCTCTTCCATATAGCGGGATATTTCCTCCCGGAGTTCCATCAGGCCGGCATTTGCCGTGTAGGAGGTCAACCCCCGCTCCAGTGAATGAATGCTCGCTTCTCTTACATTCCATGGCGTCGTATAGTCCGGCTCTCCGACACCTAGAGAAATTATATTATCCATGGAGGAGGCCAGATCAAAAAAACGACGGATACCTGAAGGTGCAATACCTTCCACGTTTTGTGACAATTTTACGTTGTGCTCTGCTTTTACATGGGTCATGGCGATACCACCATTCGGTGATCATCTTCGTCGTCATCGACAAAGATAATCCCGTCATGCTTATACTGCTTCAGCCGGAAATGAGTAGTCGTGGAAATGACTGATTCCAGCGTAGACAGCTTTTCAGAAACAAAATTGGCAATTTCCGACATAGTGCGCCCTTCAATCATAACAGACAGATCATACGTGCCGGACATGAGATAGCAGGCTTTTACTTCTTTGAAACGATAGATTCTTTCTGCTACTTCATCAAACCCGCGTCCGCGCTGCGGGGTTACTTTTACGTCGATCATCGCGGTCACCATTTCCGTTCCAACCGCTTTTGTCCAGTCTATAATGGCAGAATATCCGAGGATCACTTTACGTTCCTCCAGATCGGCCAGCATATCCCTGACTTCATTAATTGGAAGCTCCAGCATTTTCGCCAGTTTATCAGAAGCCATACGGCCCTCTTTTTCAATTAAAAGTAATAGTTCCCGTTCTTTATCCGTCATACTTTTCCCTCCCTGATTCCCTACATTCTACACCACAGCCGCCGCCTCTTCCAGAGGGATTGGCAAAGATTTTGAATTTTTAGGCAAGCTTTCTCTCTTTAAATAATATACAGACGGCTGAGGACAGTTCTGTGATAAGAAAAAGAGTCAGGAAAAGCCCCCCACAAAAGCTTTCACCAGTGCTTCCGGTCACATAAATACTGCTGCTCTGTGCCCTCAGAATTTCCGGTGAATAAAGAAAACTTTCGGGAGAAAAGAAGCAGACAGACTGATAATGAGAGCGGCTCCAAGTGTTAAAAGCCGGACCGGTCTTTTTTAAATGTGGAGCCCGGCGTTATCCACTGTTTTCGTTTTCCTATAAGCTTTCTCCACTCGAGTAACCCTCAGTATCTTATTTTATTTCCTCCTTCCGAAAATAAAATAAAGAACCGGACCGAAAAAATTAATAAATACAATAACAAGAATCCACACAACACGGCGTTCTTTCGTCATGTCCTGACGAATGCAGGCAATCAGTGCTGCAAGTGTCAGCACCATATCCAGCATCATCAGCGGCAGGAAAATATTCCAGTTAATATGTGTCAGTTCCTCCAATTCCAAACCCTCCTCCCAGACCGTTCCGTCTATATCAAGCAGCCTTCCAGCGTGCTTTTACAAAGCTTTGTCAGCCCTTCTAATAGTATCATATTTCACTATTTCCAGAAAAACGACTTTTTGTTGAAACCTTTTGCTTTCTTTTCCGCTATACTACAAAGAGACGTATTTATAGAGAGGATGAATTTAATGAAAAAGGCAGCTGGTCTGACACTCCCTGCGGTACTCTTTCTGACAGCGTGCGGTGCTGCAGATGATGGGATGTCGACAGAAGAAATACTTACCCGTTCAGCAGAGGCAATGGAAAACGTCTCATCCTACGCTGTTTCCTCGGAAGTGGATCAGACGATGGAAACAGGCGCAGAAACAATGGACTTTGCAACAAACAGCCGGATGGAAGTAACACAGAATCCACTTGCATACCATGAAGTAACAGAAATGACGATGATGGGCGAAGCGGAAGAAATGGAGTTTACTTCCTACTTTCATGAAGACCATGGATTTTACATTCAGGATCCTTTAATGGGCGGATGGATGCAGCTTCCGGATGAAGCACGGGAGGATATGATGGCCATGGCTGAAATTCAAATGAGCCCCGAAGATCAGCTCGAGCAGTTTCAGGAGCACGTATCAGATATCGAAGTGGAAACTACTGATAATGAATATATCATCCATCTTTCGGGTGAGCACCTGGACGTGGAAGAAATGATGGAGCAGATGGGCGGAATGGATGGTATGGGGGAAATGATGGATGTTATGGAGGACGTTGACATTCAAGAATTTGATTATACTATTCATATTGATTCGGAAACTTTTTATCAGACTGCTGCTTCCATATCCATGTCGATGACGATGGATATGATGGGACAGACTACTTCCATGGATCAGTCAGTGGACATGACCATGGACAGTTTCGATGAAATCGGCGAAATCACCATCCCTCCGGAAGTCATTGAAGACGCGGAGCAAATAGACGAAAGCGAGCTGGAAGGCGGCCTCTAAAGCCCGTTCAGCACGAGAATAATGAAACGCTCATGATATTCCAGTCATGAGCGTTTTTTCATGGGAAAACGAGCTGTATTTCTTTTGGTCAACATCACTTTTTAATCCAGCCAGCCTTTTTCCCGGCACAGCGTGATTGCTTCTATCCGGTTCGATACTT
>REBZ01000173.1 GCA_007692495.1 Alkalicoccus sp. | reverse complement strand
TTTTTCCGTTGAAGATGATTAAAAATGTGCAGACTGCTCCCGTTTACACTGTTCTAAAAAAAAACAGAGCCTTTGAACGTATTCAATTACTTTTTGTTCAAAGTACGGGACCAGATTCTTCCTGAAAGCATCATTTTTAATAATCCTCCTTTTAATGGTTATCCTCACTTTACTTGATTTTTGAATAGACAGCAATATGCCGCCCTTCCCCGGCGGATGGAAAACTTCTGATAAAGCACGGGTACAGAGCCTTTTAGTGCAGCTGCTTTTTTCACGTCAACTTTTTTTCTTCCAGCCGCTTTTTCGGGTTGAAAGGCCGTCCCTTCTGCTTACATTTTTTATGAGAGCCGCCAGGAAACGGCCTTATACTATGAAGTTTTACCGTGCTGCCTTCTGGCTGCAGATGATATTAAAATAAATGTCTGTTACCCGAAACATCCTTATTCGATACTTATTGGAATTAACATTTGACATCAATCGAACTATATAGTTTAATATATATTAAATAGAACATTCGAAGTATATAAAACCTATTTGGAGGTGACCGTATGAAGCTTCATTTTCACGTATCGGAAGCGGTGGATATCACGGCTTTTATGTTCAGCATTCATAACAGCGGCCGGAAAGAGGATAAAGAGCTGATCAGTAAAATGCTTCAGGACGATGAAACAGAAAAAAAGCTGGAAGAAATCCGCAGAGAACTTTCCGCAGAGGACCACGAAAAGCTGGAAGTGTTTTTCAATGAAGACAGTGCAATCGGTCCGGCGCTTCTGCCGGGTGTCATGAAACAGGAGCACAATCTCTCGGCGGAAGGATTCGTCCAAAAACTCCGCGCTATGAACGATGAGGAAATCCGCAGCTTTTTGTTCGGGAGAGGATTTGCAGATCAGGACTATGACGGAAGTGATCCGGAAACAGGAAAACGCATCGTGGATACGCTTGCTGTTCCGAAACAGGAAAAGTGGAAGCTGTACTATTACCTGGACCGGCCGGAAGCAGTGAAAGAAGAGCTGGCGGAACTGACTAAATACGTGTATGAGACTTTTTACAAGCCGTTTCAACAAGACGCCGAGGAGTCAGCGGAAGCGTTTATCGAAGAGCTGGAGCAGGCGCCGAATGACCCGGAGCATCCGGTGCGACGGCTCGTCAGTGACTACACCGATCCGGAAATGATCGAACACATTCACATCTATCCTTCCTACTCCCTCAACATCGGTTTTATGCTTAACGACCTGAATGTGAAAAACATCGTCCATCTCGCCATCGGGGTGAAACGGTTTTCCCTTCTGGAATCGAAAATGAACGAAGAAGAACTGTTCGGCCTGCTGAAAGTTCTGACGGATGAACGGCGCTTCCGGCTTCTTAAACTGCTGAGAAAGCGGCCGCACTACGGGTACGAAATCGCCGAGGCGCTCGGTGTGTCCAATTCGACCGTCTCCCACCACCTGGCGATACTGCTGAGCCATAAGTTTGTGAAATCCGAACGGTCCGAACACCGCGTGTATTTTAAAGTGAACACAGAAGAAATTAAGCGCGTCATGGGAGAGATGGAGCGGATGTTTTCCGAGTAAAAGGAGGAGGAAACAATGAACGACAGGACCACCCCGTCCCTTTGGCACAACCGGTCGTTTGTCCTTTATTTCCTGACGCTTCTCGCTTCCGGACTGAGCGTTTCTTTTTTCCTGTTTGCTGTCAACTGGTACGTGGTCGATTCTCTGGAACTGGAAGCAATGCTCGGTATTGTGTTTTTTGCAAGCTCTGTGCCGCGGCTCGTGTTTATGCTTTTAGGCGGTGTAATTGCCGACAGAATGAACCGGGCAGTGATCATGCTTCTGTCCGATTTTACGAAAGCCGTGCTTTTGATCGGTATTGTCGTACTGCTCGTCTTCCAGCTCGTAAATATATGGGTGCTTGTCATTCTTGCGCTGCTTTTCGGTCTTCTGGACGCTTTTTTCTGGCCGGCGAGTCAGACAGTGCTTCCCGGCATCGTTTCGAAGCAGCAGCTGACACGGGCGAACTCCGTCGTGCAGCTTACGATGAATGCGACGCTCATTGCCGGACCGGTGTCTGCCGGGTTTCTTATCGGTTTTGGAAGCTACGAGCTCATGTTTCTTCTCGTTTCGGTCATGCTGTTTGCGGCTTCTGCCGTGGACTGGATGCTGAAAAAAAATCTTCCGGTGCCGAAGCTGGAAGAAGACGGGGTTTCTATTTGGAAATCGGTAAAAAGCGGCTTTCTGTATGTTAAGACGTCTCCGTTTCTTTTCACGCTCATGATGACTTCCGTATTTCTGAATCTTCTTTTAGTCGGTCCGCTCGTTATGGGGCTGCCGATTTATGCCAACCTTGTTTTAGGAGGAGACGAGCTGACGTACAGCTACTTGAATGCGACGAGCGGAGCCGGAATGCTCGCCGGGGCGGTTCTCGTCGGAATGCTGAATATCCAGCGCAGGCGGGGACTCGTTGCTATGACGGGTATTCTGCTTCTTGCACTTGCCTTTCTCGGTTTCGGACTGATTCCGGATATGCTGTGGAGCCTCGTATTTATCGGCTTTATCGGCGTGCTTCTCTCCGTGATCGACATTCCGCTTATTTCTGCCATTCAGGCCAACACGTCGGAAGCCTACATTGGGCGCGTCATGAGCATGCTTTCTTTCGCTGCGCTCGGTCTCGTGCCGGTAAGCTATCTGCTTACATCCCTTCTTTTATCTGCAGGATTTACGATTGATACGATCATGATCGGAGGCGCCGTTCTTATGAGCCTGCAGGCGCTGTTTGTTGTCGGCTTTGCCAAATCGCTCCGGGAAATCGATTGAAAAAGTGCTTTTGTGAGTATAAATATACGCTCCCCTGCTTTCGCCTTCCGGAACGGTGGAGACGCCGGAGGGATGTGAGCACAGTCAGACCACGGCGCGGCCCAAACTGCTGAAGATCTACCCCGCGGTAAGAGAAGAAGCTTATCAAACGACTGGAATTACTTTTCTGCGCCGATCATTTAATCAATAAACTGAGGCCGTTTCGAAAATCCATCGAAACAGCCTCTTTTTCGTTGGAACCTTTCTTGTCATTACCGCTTTTTTTTCTTCCCCCGGGCGATCTCTGTATCGAGCGCGTCGAGCTTAGGCTCCCAGAACGAGCGGAAGCGGCGGAGCCATTCTTCGACTTCCCGGAGAGCGCTGCCGTCCACAGAATAAATGCGGCGGGCCCCGTCAGCGCGGACGTTTGCGAAGCCGTTTTCCCGAAGAATCCGCAGGTGCTGGGAAACAGCGGCCTGTGTAATACCAAACTCTTTTTGAATCACTTCCACGATATCACCGGACCGCTGCTCATTTTCTGCAAGCAGCTCGAGAATACGGCGCCGGACCGGATCTCCAAGAACATCAAAGGCATGCATCTTTCAGTCCTCCTGTGTTTCTTCGCCCGTGTAGAACGCTGTCGTTCGTTCAGCGGCAGCGACGGCCTGGACCGGATCTTCTCCAGAGGCTTTTGCAGCTCTTCCCCAGTCCCTGCCCGCCCCGGCCATAAAAGTCTTTCCTTCTTCAGAAATCATTAAAGCTTCTCCTGCGGCGCGGTCAAAACCTGTTTCCGTGAGATAAGCTTCGAGACCGACCAGCGTCAGATCCCATCCGACACCAGCCGCTCCCGGCCCGAATTTTTCCCAGTGCTCATCTACCGGACAGATGTGGGAAAGTGTGAGGCGGGATCTTTCCCCGTCCCCGCTGATCTGTACTTCGATCCAGCTCATTCCGCCGCCGAATTCCCACGTTGCTGCGAAAAATTGTGGAGGCTCGCAGTCTGTAATTGTACCGCTCGCGTTTCCTTCCACTTGATACTGGCCGCCAAGCTTCAGGTCACCGCTTACGGGTGCGAAAAAGCGCTCCAGCCGCTCCGGAGTCGTGACAGCGTCCCAAAGATCATCCGCTGCAGTATTGTAGAACCGTTCCAGCGTCACGCTGCGCATCGACTCCCCGTCCTTTTCGACACTGGTGACGGTGCGTGTCACTGCTCCAAGCGATGCATTCAAATCGATCGGTGTGTTTTTCGATTCCATTTTCCTCACTCCTTATTCGTTTCATATAAGTTTTTACTTATTTAAGTATAATCTTATATAAAATTTACTCATCTGTCATGTGGCAATGGACCTGTCCTCCAGAGGCGCATGCTGAATAAAAAAGCCCCCGGACAAGTGATTGTCCGGCAGGCTTTGGTCAACGCGCTAGTTTTTCACATCCGGGTTGCTGTCCATCGGCTCGTACGGCTTTTCCGTATAGCGCAGGACGACCATAACGACCAGTGTCACAGCTGTGAAGACAATCAGAGGCGTAAATCCTTCTTCCAGGAAAAAGGCGCGGTAGAACATCGCACCGAAAACACCGCCGAAAACAGGGCCGAAAATTGGAATCCACGCGTACGCCCAGTTGGAGTCACGCTTTCCCGGAATCGGCAGCAGCGCATGGGCGATCCGGGGACCGAGGTCACGTGCCGGGTTGATGGCGTAACCCGTCGGACCACCGAGTGAAAGTCCAATCGCAGCGATCAAAAAGCCGACGATAAGCGGGTTCAGTCCTTCCGTGAATTCGTTGGCACCGATGCTCAGGAGACCGCCGACGAGGACGGCTGTTCCGATAAACTCCGACAAAAAGTTGGAAAAGCGGTTCGGGATCGCCGGATCGGTCGAGAATACGGCCAGTTTGACATTGGCATCCTTTGTTTCTTTAAAATGGTCCTTAAAATGGGCGTACACAATTACCCCGCCGATCAAAGCTCCCAGTACCTGGGAGGCGATATAGCCCGGTACAAGTGCCCAGTCAAACTCCCCGACTGAGGCAAACCCGAGCGTTACGGCCGGGTTGATGTGGGCATCAGAATACTGGCCGACAGCGTACACTGCCATCGCCACTGCAAACCCCCAGCCAAAAGCGACGACGATCCAGCCGCCTCCCTGCGCTTTTGATTTTTCCAGGTTGACGTTTGC
>REBZ01000105.1 GCA_007692495.1 Alkalicoccus sp. | reverse complement strand
AATGGACAAAACGTTCGTTAAAATAACTTAAAAAGTATATTATGAAATTGATTCATAGGTGTGAGGAATATCTCCACGGAGAGCTTTCCGGCCGGGAAGGCGTCAGTCGGAATCAGGTTCGTCCGTGATCGTTCCGGAGTTCCCCATGTCTCCTGCAGTTTCCGGTAAAATGCGAAGTCATTTCTTTCTTCCAACGAAGCGGGTTGTTTATACTCCACGATACAGAGGATTATTTTCATCCATCATGGTGTCATTATTTGCATGAATGACTCTATTAATGTTTGCTGTTGTTATTACGTATGTCCCCGCTCAGCTCCTCCTTTTTTGTAGATTTCCGCTTGTTTACTTCTCCTGAAATTAACTTTATTACTTTAAATGACACCAAACTAAAATACCCCGCCCTCTATTTGACAAAATAATAACCAGGTGATAATATACCCTTATAGGTATATTGCTCAACAATTCACAAAATGGAGGGGTTTTATTATGAAAGTTCTCGTCGTGGGAGGCGTAGCAGGAGGCGCAACAGCCGCAGCGCGCTTAAGGAGAATCAGCGAAAAAACAGAAATAGTTGTTTTTGAAAGAGGTAAGTATGTTTCTTTTGCGAACTGCGGGCTGCCCTACTATATCGGGGGAGAAATAAAGGAAAGAGAAAAACTGCTTGTGCAGACAGTCGAAGGTATGTCCAAAAGGTTTGCCATGGATATACGAAACGAAACGGAAGTTACGTCTATCAACCGAAAAAGTAAAACTGTTACAGCTGTTCATCTTCCTACTGGAAAAGAATACACAGAATCGTACGATAAGCTCCTTTTGTCTCCAGGTGCCAGACCGATTATCCCGCCTATTCCAGGTTTAAAAGAGTCGGAAAATCTTTTTACTTTAAGAAATATTCCTGATACGGATCAAATTAAACAATGGGTCGAAGAGAGAAAGCCGGTGCAGGCGGTTATTGTCGGCGGAGGTTTTATCGGGCTGGAAATGGCCGAAAATCTATACGCCCGCGGGATGGATGTAACAATAGTAGAAATGGCAGACCAGATAATGGCACCGCTGGATAAAGAAATGGCTTCCATTGTTGAGAACAGGATAAAAGATTTTGCAGAGTTGTATTTAAATGATGGAGTAAAGGAATTCCGGCAAAAGGGAAATAAAGTTGTTCTCTCAAGTGGAAAAGAGTTATCCAGCGATTTGACCATTCTATCCATTGGGGTAACACCTGAAAACAAACTGGCTGAACAGGCAGGTCTCGCTCTCGGGGAGCAGGGAGGGATTATCGTTAACGAATATCTTCAGACAGACGATCCTCACATATACGCTGTTGGGGATGCTGTTGAAACCGTTGATTATATTTTAAAAAAACCTGTCGTCGTCCCACTGGCCTGGCCGGCAAACCGCCAGGGAAGAATTGTGGCTGATACTATCAGCGGTAAACCTAAAAGTTACCCTGGAACGCTTGGAACCGCTATTGCGAAAGTTTTTGATTTAACGGCAGCTTCTGCAGGAAAAAATGAAAAGCAGCTCCGGAAGGCAGGAATAAATTATAAGTCCGTTCATATACATCCGCTTTCTCATGCCGGCTACTATCCTGGTGCTGAACAAATTTCGATGAAGCTGCTTTTTGATCCCGGGCAGGGCAACATACTCGGTGTGCAGGCGGTTGGTAAAGAGGGAGTAGATAAGCGGGTGGACGTTATATCGACAGCCATCAGGGGTAATCTTACCGTGTTTGATCTGCAGGAAATTGAACTCTCCTATGCTCCCCCATATTCTTCCGCTAAAGATCCGGTGAATATGTTAGGATATGCTGCTTCCCACATAGCTGAGGAAGAGGTAGATGTAGTACATGCGTGGGAAATAGGGGAGCGTATAAAAGCGGGAGAAATGCTTGTAGATGTGCGGACTCCTGAAGAATATAAAAAAGGTACGGTACCGGGAGCGGTAAATATAGATCTGGATAGTTTGAGAGAGCAGCTCACGGAGTTCCCTAAAGATAAGCCGGTAAATATTACATGTCAGGTCGGTTTGAGAGGATATATTGCTGTGAGGATCCTTAAAGAAAACGGTATTGAAGCAAGAAACTTAAGCGGAGGATATAAAACGTACAGTGAACTGTTCAGGTGACAGAATATAAATATTATGTTTTTGAATGTTTTCTGAAAGAAATACACTTAAAATAGCTGTTTTCTCCAGACGGACTACCATTAAAAAGCTTCGGTATTTTCAGCCGAAAGTTCACTTATATAAAGAATATACAAATTACTGTCACACAGCATGATGAATGAATTCATCATGCTGTGTTTTCCAGTGAAGAATTTTCAAAAATAAGCTGCGGAGTAATAGTTTATTAAGAAAGAAAGATTCCAATTTTATAACCGGTTCCCATTGTTCTCTGTAAATTCGGACAAGCAGTAGGAACTTTTTTGTACACACCCTGGGCTTTTTTTCCTCGCTTGCCGCGGAGAAAGCTGGAGAACTCCTTCAACGCTGGCCGGGTTGAAGCGGAGTTTCCTCCCGTAATCAAAAAAAGCTGCCCGGTATCCTTTGGGCAGCTTCTTAAAAAACGATTGAGAAAATCTTATTACATACTTCTATTCTGTTTTCAGAAGACGATGGCCGATATCCTTACGGTAAAACAGGCCGTCCCACTCTTTGGAATCGAGGACTTCGTAAGTCATCCGGAGCGCTTCTTCCAGGGTCGGTGCCTGCGAAGAAAGGAGCATAACACGCCCCCCAGTCGTTATCCAGCCGACTTTTTCACTGTTCACTTTTGTTCCTGCATGGAAAAACTGCTGTTTTTCATCAGAGCGAGTCATCGGCATCGTAAACGGAACGCCTTTTTCGTAGCTTCCCGGATATCCTTCCGATGCGACAACGACTCCGGCACATGATTCTCCACTCCACTTAATTTCCGGCGTTTTTCCATCGAGCACTTGAAGAAGTACATCGACAAGATCGCTTTCCATCAGCGGCAGCACGACCTGGGCTTCCGGATCTCCGAAGCGGGCATTGAATTCGATGACCTTCGGGCCGTCTTCTGTAATCATCAGTCCGGCGTACAGTACACCGGTAAAAGGTGTCCCTTCCTTCACCATTGCTTCTGCAGCCGGCCGTAAAATCTCTTCTTCTGCACGGCGCAGAATTCCCTCATCAATATGCGGCACAGGAGAATAAGCTCCCATCCCTCCAGTATTCGGGCCTTTGTCGCCTTCGAAAGCCCGCTTATGATCCTGAGCCGGAAGCAGCGGCACGACAGCATTCCCGCTCACGAGTGCCATATAGGATACTTCTTCCCCGGTCAGACATTCTTCGATAACAACGGAAGAGCCGGCTTCGCCAAAAGCTTCTTCCGCAAGAATAAGTTCCAGTGCTTTAAACGCCTCTTCTTCGTCTTCAGCTACTGTTACTCCTTTACCAGCTGCCAGACCGTCAGCTTTAATCACTATTGGAGTTCCCTGTTGGCGGACGTATTCCTTTGCTTCTTCGAGATTCGTAAAATAGCCGGAGGCAGCTGTTGGAATTCCGTATTTCTGCATTAATTCTTTAGCGAACTGTTTGCTTCCTTCAAGGCGGGCAGCTTCTTTGGACGGACCAAACACAGGTATGCCGGCTTGTTTCAATTTATCTGCCAGCCCTTCTGTCAGCGGCTGTTCCGGGCCGATGACTGCAAGTTCGACCTCTTCTTCAAGAGCAAGCTGCACAAGTCCTTCGTGATCATCTGCCGATATTTCTTCCACCCGGCAGTCCATCATCTGGGCAGCTGCGTCACTGCCGGGTGCAATAATTACTTCCGTTATATGATCCGACTGGGCCAGCTTCCAGGCCAGGGCATGTTCACGCCCTCCGCCGCCGACAACCAAAATGTTCATTGCATCTGCCTCCTTCTGCAGTTTGAAATGCTTATACTCTTATCTAAAAATCTCTGCTTTAATGTTTGAAATGGCGGACGCCCGTAAAGACCATTGCAATACCGTATTCATTAGCTTTATCGATCGATTCCTGATCCCGTTTTGATCCGCCCGGCTGAATAATCGCACGGACGCCTGCCTCTGCAGCTACTTCCACCGTGTCGGCCATCGGGAAAAAGGCATCGGAAGCCATGACGGAGCCTTCCGCCTCGCTGCCGGCCTGTTCCACGGCTATTTTTGCTGCTCCGACACGGTTCATCTGTCCTGCACCGATGCCGATCGTCCGGTCTTCTTTTGCAAGAACAATCGCATTCGATTTCACGTGTTTTACAACTTTCCACGCCATTTGAATCTGCTCAAGCTCCCTGTCGGAAGGCTTACGGTCTGTCGGAATAGTTACTTCGACGTCTTCATAGCTGAGCGTATCCGTTTCCTGGATCAGTGCTCCGCCGGAAACAGTAGTCACCCGGTGTTCTCCAGCATAGTGGGCATCCAGATCCACTTGCAGCAGACGAAGGTTTTTCTTTTCGGTAAGTATTTTTAATGCTTCCTCTGTAAATGACGGCGCGATAATAATTTCGAGGAAAATTTCTTTCATCATTGCAGCCGATTCCGCATCCACTTCCCGGTTACACGCAACAATGCCGCCAAAAATGGAAACCGGGTCGCCGGCATAAGCTTTTTCGAAAGCCTGGGCTGTATCAGAGCCGGTGCCGACACCGCATGGATTCATATGCTTGATCGCTGCTGCAGCCGGCTCCTGAAAATCACGGATAACAGCGATTGCTGCGTCTGCGTCATTAATGTTGTTGTAGGAAAGCTCCTTGCCGTGCAGCTGGCGGGCTTTTGCTACTGTTGCAGAGCTTGCAATCGGCTTCTCATAAAAAGCTGCCATCTGATGCGGATTTTCCCCGTAGCGGAGCGACTGTTTTAAATTGTAAGTTTTTGTGAGTTTTTCGGGCGCATCTTCCCCGACGTGGTCTGTCATATATTCTGCAATAAGGGCATCGTAGGCCGCTGTATGTCTGAAAGCTTTAGCTGCAAGCTTACGATTCAGCCGTTCCGATACTTCGCCTTCCGCTTTTAATTCTTGTGCTGCCTCGTCATAGTCCGCAGCGTCCACGAGTACAGTTACATCCTTATGGTTTTTAGCTGCAGAACGAATCATTGACGGGCCGCCGATATCAATATTTTCTACGGCATCGAGAAAAGTCGAGTCAGGATTTTCAATGGTCTGCTGAAAAGGATACAGGTTGACGATAACGAGATCAATCAGGCCGATTTTTTCTGAATGGAGAGCACTCATATGTTCTTCGTTGTTTCTTACAGCAAGAAGCCCTCCATGTATAGCAGGATGCAGCGTCTTAACCCGACCGTCCATCATTTCCGGAAAGCCGGTAACCTCTTCGATTCCGATGACAGGTATCTCTGCTTCTTCCAGTTTCTTTTTCGTGCCACCAGTGGATATTACTTCTATACCAAGCTCTGTCAGTTCCTTGACGAAAGGAACGATTCCTGTTTTGTCTGACACACTAACTAACGCTCGTTTAGGCAACGCTCGTCACTCTCCTTTATAGTTTCAATCCATTGCTGCACCGTTTCTGGATACAGCTTATGTTCTACTTCCCGTATTTTGGCTTCCACATCGGCTCTCCTGTCCTTCTTTTCTATTGTAACAGGTTTTTGAGCAAGAATTGGACCAGTATCCATACCGGAATCGACAAGATGAACAGTTACCCCCGTTACTTTCACTCCAGCATCCAAAGCCTGACCGACCGCATCCAGACCGGGGAAAGCCGGAAGAAGAGAAGGATGAATATTTAAAATCCGGTTTTCGTATGCCTGAAGAAGTGTATCTCCGATGAGACGCATGTATCCGGCGAGCACGATAAGTTCCACCCCGTGTTCCTTCAGTTTCCCGACTATTTTCTTTTCGAACGCCGCTTTTGATTCAAAATTTTTCGGCGCAAAAGAAAAGAGCGGAACCTCTGACTTTTCCGCTCTCGTTTCTACGTAGGCTCCGGGTTTATCGCATACAGTGAGAACAACATCTCCGTCGATACTCCCTCCCCGGCAGGCATCGCTCACCGCCTGAAAGTTACTCCCATTTCCTGAAGCAAAGACAGCTATCTTCGTCATTTAGTCATTTCTCCCTTAAACCGGAGACCTTCTTTCTCCGTTACTTTCCCTAGCAGTACCGGGTGTTCCCCATTCATTTCGAGCAGAGGCCACACGTGGTCTTTTTCTGATTCACGCACCGCCAGTACAAATCCTACGCCGGTATTGAACGTTTCCAGCATATCGTTCTCCGTAAGCTCCCCTGCTTCCTTGAGCCAGGAAAATACCGGCAGATCCGGAAGACTGCTGAGATCTATGTCTGCTCCTGTACCTTCTTTCAGCATTCTTGGAATATTTTCGACGAGACCGCCTCCTGTAATATGGGCAGCTGCATTAATATGCGTTGTACCGAGAAGGCCCCGGAGTGCACGGATATATATTCTCGTCGGTGTAAGCACTGCTTCTCCGAGCGTCGTGTCTTTTTGGAACGGCGCTGGATCCTTCCAGGCAAGTCCGGCTTCTTCAGCAATTTTTCTTACGAGCGAAAAACCGTTGCTGTGGATACCGCTTGAAGGCAGACCGATCAACAGATCTCCTGCTTCCGCCTGCTGCCAGAGCGCCTTTTTTTCGGCCGCCCCGACAGTAAAGCCGGCTACGTCGTATTCCGTTTCTTCATACAGGCCGGGCATTTCTGCCGTTTCTCCGCCGATAAGTGCGCAGCCGGCCTGCCGGCAGCCTTCCGCGACGCCGGACACGATCTCTTCTACGAGTGACGGTTCATTCTTTCCGAGAGCGAGGTAATCCAGAAAGAAAAGCGGTGCCGCTCCCTGTGCAGCAATATCATTGACACACATTGCGACAGCATCGATACCGATCGTATTGTGAATCCCCGACTGCTGGGCAACCATAAGCTTTGTCCCGACACCATCTGTTCCCGATACGAGCACCGGCTCTTTCAAGCCGAGACGATTCATGTCAAACATCCCGCCGAATCCTCCAAGGCCCCCGATTACTTCCGGCCGCATTGTGGAGGCGACATGCTTCTTGATCCTCTCGACCCCTTCGTATCCTGCTTCAATATTTACTCCGGCTTTTTCATACGCTTTGGACATGTTATTTTCCTCCAAGAACTTTGTCGTAAGGGTGATCAGCTTCCGGGAAGATTTCAGTCGGATACTGGCCGGTGAAACATGCCAGACACTGACCGCAGTCCGGTCCTTCATCCTGGCGCCCGATTCCTTCCGTCAAACCGCTGATGCTCAGATAGGAAAGAGAATCGGCTCCCATTTCCTCCCGAATTTCCTCTGTAGACCGGGAAGCAGCAATCAGTTCTCCCTTTGTCGAAGTATCAATGCCGTAGTAGCACGGATTAATTATCGGAGGCGAGCTGATTCTGACGTGCACTTCCTTCGCCCCTGCTTCTTTGAGGAGTTTGACGATACGCCGGGCAGTAGTTCCACGGACAATCGAATCGTCCACCATGACGACACTTTTCCCTTCTACTACCCCCCGGACAGCGGACAGCTTCATTTTCACACCCTGTTCCCGGAGCGCCTGGGAAGGCTGGATAAATGTCCTTCCGACATACCGGTTTTTAATCAGGCCGAGCTCATAAGGAATGCCTGACTGCTCGGCATATCCGATGGCTGCAGAGATACTGGAATCCGGAACCCCGGTCACTACATCTGCCTGTACAGGAGCTTCCTCCGCCAGTTTTCTACCGAGGTTTTTTCTCGCCATATGAATGTTTATTTCGTCCACATTACTGTCCGGACGCGCAAAATAGACATATTCCATAGAGCAGAGAGACCTTTTTGTCGCCATCGAAAAACGATCGATATGCATACCGTCATTGTTGATCGTGATCAGCTCACCGGGCTGTACTTCTCTTACAAATTCGGCACCGATAATGTCAAACGCACATGTTTCTGATGAAACGACGTAGGCATCTCCGAGACGGCCGATCGAAAGCGGACGCAGACCGTTCGGATCGAGCGCTACAATCATCGCATCCTCTACGAGACAGGCGAGAGCATAGGCCCCCTTGACCATTGTAAGGGCGTTCTTAACAGAATCGATCAAATCTGGATAGCCGCTCCGCTTAATCAGATGGGCAATAACTTCCGTATCTGACGTTGTCTGAAAAATGCTCCCCTGATGCTCCAGCTGGCGCTTCAGTGCTGTCGCGTTTACGATGTTGCCGTTGTGGGCAAGTGCCAGACTGCTCGTCTGGGAATTGAAAAGCAGCGGCTGACAGTTAATAAAGTCACTGTCACCGGCCGTTGTGTAACGCACGTGGCCGATCGCACCATTTCCTGTCAGACTTTTTATTTTATCTTCGTCAAACACGTCGTTAACGAGTCCCATACCTTTGTGCACTTTCAGCCTCTTCTCATCGGAGACGACAATACCTGCCCCTTCCTGCCCCCTGTGCTGGAGACTGTGCAGGCCGTAGTACGTAATGCTCGCCGCATCTTCGTGCCCCCAGACTCCAAAAACGCCGCACTCTTCGTTCAGTCCTTTGATTTCAGTGCGCATGATATAGCTCCTCTCCAAAGCTTCTCGAGTTCATCGACGGATTCTTTCAGGACAGTTTCTCCCTGCTTATTCCGCAGCGTAAACTCTGCTTCTTCCGTAATTCGTCCGATCTCCACCGCTTCCGGTGCAGCCTTTTCAAATGTTGACTTTTTATCCTGAGGAACAGTCACAATGTAGCCTGGATACCCTTCTGCAAAGCTTCCGGCAAGATCATCTTCGTGCGGGATAGTTACTTCTGCACCGAAACCGGTACCGAACAATTTTTCTATGGCAGCCGCAGCAAATCCCCCTTCGCTTACGTCATGGGCGGAACTTACAGAATTCGCGTGGACAGCAGAAAGAATTTGTTTCTGGTACCTTTTTTCCGCATTCAGATCAACAGGGGCAACTTTCCCGAAAATATTCCCCTCTGTCAATTTCTGCAGTTCACTGCCTGCAAAAGACGAAGTAACTTCTCCGAGGAAGTAAACGGCGTCCCCGATCTGTTTTGCTGCCTGGGTTGTAATATGGGCCGTGTCATGAATGAGGCCGACCATGCCGATTACAGGAGTCGGATAAACTGCACCGCGGTTCGTTTCATTGTAAAGAGAAACATTTCCGCCTACCACCGGTGTTTCCAGTGTCCGGCATGCTTCACTGAGTCCGTCGGTGGACCGCTCCAGCTGCCAGAAAATTTCCGGGTTGTCCGGACTTCCATAGTTCAGACAGTCGGTTACGCCAAGGGCTTCTGCCCCGGAAGCAGTAATGTTACGGGCTGCCTCTGCGACAGCAAGTTTACCGCCTTCATAAGGGTCAAGATAAATAAAACGGGAGTTGCAGTCTGTCGTCATCGCAAGCGCTTTGTTCGTTCCGCGCAGGCGGATAACCGCGGCATCCGAGCCCGGTGCTGCCACTGTATTCGTGCGGACCATATAGTCATACTGCTCGTACACCCATTCTTTACTCGCTATCGTCGGCTGCTGAAGAAGCTGTTTCAATACTGTTCCGTAGTCGCCAACTTCCGGACGGTAATTTTCCTGCTTCTGAAATTCACGGAAATAAGCCGGTTCCCTGGAAGGTTTATGGTATACCGGCGCTTCTTCTGCAAGAGCATCAACAGGAACGTCCGCTGCGGTTTTACCTTCATGCATCAGCGTAAGCCGCTTGTCATCGGTTACCTCCCCTACGACCACAGCATTGAGACCCCAGTGATCAAAAATGTCTTTGAACTCCTGCTCGCTTCCTTTTTCCACGACGAGAAGCATGCGCTCCTGGGATTCTGAGAGCATCATTTCATAAGGAGACATCTGCTTTTCCCGCTGCGGTACGAGATCAAGGTTCATCCGGACACCGGATCCGGCCTTGCTCGCCATTTCTGCAGAGGAAGAAGTGAGGCCTGCTGCTCCCATGTCCTGAATACCGACAAGCTTCGGATGCTTCGTTGCTTCCAGACAAGCTTCTACAAGCAGCTTTTCCATAAATGGATCCCCTACCTGTACTGCTGGACGTTTTGCCTCGGAATCCTCGCTCAATTCTTCCGACGCAAACGTCGCTCCGTGAATACCGTCACGGCCTGTTCCGGCTCCGACGTACATCACCGGGTTTCCGATACCTTTGGCCTGGCCTTTCTGAATATCTTTATGATCAATCAGTCCGACACACATCGCATTCACAAGCGGATTGCCCTCATAACACGGGTCAAACTGCACTTCACCGCCGACAGTCGGAATACCGATACAGTTGCCGTATCCGGCGATTCCCGAGACGACACCTTCAAATAAATACTTAACTCTTGGATTTTTCAGTTCACCAAACCGGAGAGAATTCAACAGCGCCACCGGACGGGCTCCCATGGAGAAAACGTCCCGGATAATACCCCCGACACCTGTAGCTGCTCCCTCGTAAGGTTCTACAGCAGACGGATGGTTATGACTCTCGATTTTGAAAACAACGGCCTGCTCATCGTCGATATCAATGATGCCTGCCCCTTCACCCGGTCCCTGAAGGACGCGTTCACCTTCTACAGGGAATTTTTTCAGAAGTACTTTGGAGTTTTTGTAGCTGCAGTGCTCGGACCACATAACAGAAAAAAGTCCCAGTTCCGTGTAATTCGGCAGGCGTCCGAGAATATTTTCAATAGAAGCGAATTCTTCTTCGGATACACCCATCTCTGCATAAAGCTTCTTTTCTTTAATCTGTTCCGGTGATGGCTCATGAAGTAACTGCATTTTTTTCCCTCCATTGCTTAACGATCGACGTGAACAGCTTTTTTCCGTCGGCTGAACCGAGAAGTTCTTCCACGGCCCGTTCCGGGTGCGGCATCATGCCGAGTACGTTGCCTTCTTTGTTGGTAATTCCTGCAATATCTGCGGTGGAGCCGTTCTCATTCAGCCCGTAGGTAAAGACAATCTGGTTGTTTTCTCTGAGTTCTGCAAGTGTTTTCTCATCACAGTAATAGTTTCCGTCTCCGTGGGCTACCGGAATCTGAATCGTTTCTCCCTGCTCGTAGCTGTTTGTAAATACGGTAGTGTTGTTTTCTACAGTAAGCGGCAGTGTTTTGCATATGAAATGCAGGTTTTTGTTACGGCGCATCGCTCCCGGAAGCATCCTGCTTTCGAGAAGCACCTGAAAACCATTGCACACACCGAGTACCGGTTTTCCCTCGTCCGCTGCCTTCTTCACAGCTTCCATTATCGGGGAAAAGTGGGCGATCGCTCCCGGACGGAGGTAATCCCCGTACGAAAATCCTCCCGGCAGCAGCACAGCGTCGAACCCTTCCAGACTTGTTTCGTTATGCCACACGTATTCTACTTCCTCACCGACAGCCTCTTCCACGGCGTGATACATATCCACGTCGCAGTTGGAACCCGGAAACATGATCACAGCAAACTTCATGAGGAAACAACCTCCTCAATTTCATAGCTGTAATCTTCAATAACCGGATTTGCCAGGAGCTTTTCGCACATTTCGGTTACCTGCCGTTCCACACTGTCTCTGTCTGCTTCCATTTTCACTTCAACCATCCGGCTGATGGAAACAGATTCCACTCCACTGTAGCCGATTTTATGAAGGGAATCTGTAACTGCTGCTCCCTGCGGATCGAGGACGCCTGCTTTCCAGCTGATGTACACCTTTACGTTATAAGTCATGATTTTTGTCCTCCTAAACGTTTTAAAATCATTTCGTACCCTTCCTGCAGGCTTCCCTGCGAGAAGCGGAATAAGTCTTTATCGAACGATTCCCCTGTTTTTTTATCCCAGAGCCGGCACGTATCCGGAGATATTTCATCCGCGAGAAGAATCTTTCCATTACGGCGGCCGAATTCCAGTTTAAAGTCCACGAGATCGATGCCTGCTTCTTCAAAAAGCCAGATCAGTTCCTTGTTCACCTGAAGAGCCATTTTCTTCATTTCCAGAAGCTCTTTTTCCTCCGCAAGGGCAAGTGCAGCAATGTGGGCTTCGTTGAGAAGCGGATCTCCAAGCTCGTCATCTTTATAATAAAATTCGATGATCGGCGGAAAAAACTGTGTGCCCCGCTCTACTCCGAGCCGTTTTACAAGACTGCCTGCAGCCGTGTTGCGGACGACTACTTCAAGCGGAACAATTTCCACCGGATGGACAAGCTGCTCTGTTTCTGACAGCTGTTTAATAAAGTGACTTTCCACGCCGGCTTCCTGAAGGCGTTCAAAGATCAGGGAGCTGATCTTGTTATTCAGCCGCCCTTTGCCTTCAAGCACCTCCATTTTCTCCCCGTTAAATGCTGTCGCATCATCCTTATAGGCAATACGCAGCACGTCCGGATCCTCCGTTTCAAAAATACGCTTCGCTTTTCCTTCATACAGGCAGACAGATTCCATCGGTGTACACTCCTTCAGCTTTAGTCGTTTAATCCAAGGCGGTTAAAGATCATGTCAACGTGTGTGAGATGGTGGCGGTAATCAAAGCAGTCATCGATTTCTTTTTCCGAAAGACGGGAAGTAATCTCTTCATCGGTTTCCACGAGCGTACGGAACTGCACAGCTTCCTCCCATGCCTGCATTGCTTTCGGCTGTACGAGATCATATGCCTCTTCTCTCGCCATGCCTTTATCAATAAGAGTGAGAAGAACACGCTGGGAATAAATCAGGCCGTACGTTCTTCCCATATTGGCTTTCATGTTTTCGGGGAAGACGGTCAGATTCTTCACAATATTTCCGAAGCGGTTCAGCATATAGTTCAAAGCAGTCGTAGCATCCGGAAGCATGATTCGTTCTGCTGATGAATGAGATATGTCTCTTTCGTGCCAGAGGGCTACGTTTTCGTAGGCAGTAACAACATGGCCACGGAGAATACGGGCAAGGCCCGTCATATTTTCTGAACCGATTGGATTTCTTTTATGAGGCATGGCCGAAGAACCTTTCTGCCCTTTTGCGAAAAACTCTTCCACTTCCCGTGTCTCACTTTTTTGGAGCCCGCGGATTTCAACAGCCATTTTCTCTATGGAAGCGCCGATCAGAGAGATCGTAGCAATATAGTGAGCGTGGCGGTCCCGCTGAAGAGTCTGAGTGGAGATAGGTGACGGTTCCAGTCCGAGACCCCGGCATACATGCTGCTCTACCTGCGGGTCAATGTTTGCATACGTTCCGACGGCACCGGAAAGCTTCCCTGCCCGGACGGATTCTTTCGCCTGAAGAAAACGTTCGAGATTTCTTTTCATTTCTTCGTGCCAAAGGGCGAGCTTCAGTCCAAAAGTTGTCGGTTCTGCATGAACCCCATGGGTACGGCCCATCATCACCGTGTTTTTATGTTCCTTCGCTTTATTTTTCAGAATATCTATAAAACGACGCAGATCCTGTTCAAGAATGTCGTTGGCCTGCAGCAGCAGATAGGACAGTGCCGTGTCGACTACATCGGTGGAAGTAAGACCGTAATGAACCCACTTTCTTTCCGGTCCCAGCGTTTCCGACACAGCTCTCGTAAAGGCCACGACATCGTGGCGCGTTTCTTCTTCAATTTCAAGAATCCGGTTTACATCAAAGGAAGCATTCTCCCTGATTTTCTTTACGTCTTCCTTTGGGATATCCCCGATTTCCGCCCATGCTTCGCAGGCAAGAATTTCTACTTCAAGCCATGCCTGATAGCGGTTTTCGTCATTCCAGAGTTTCTTCATTTCCGGTCGTGTATAGCGTTCAATCATTTTCTGCCTCCTGTAAGCTGTGTCTCATTCCATATTTCAGATTCATCTATAAGCTTAATAAGTTCTTCCTGGGTATCCGTCAAAAACGTAATGTGCCCCATTTTCCTTCCTTTTTTCGCCTCGTCCTTTCCGTAAAGATGCACGTGGGCCGGTGGCAGCCGGCGGTGATGTTCCAGATAGGCGTCCACGTGCTCCCCGAGAAGATTTACCATTACGGCAGGCTTCAGCAGCTGGACAGAACCGAGGGGCCAGCCGCACAGCGCGCGGATGTGCTGTTCAAACTGGGACGTTTCACACGCGTTGATCGTGTAGTGACCGGAGTTATGCGGTCTTGGAGCGATTTCATTGACACACACAGTGTCGCCTGTAACAAACATCTCTACCGCAAGCGTCCCGATGAGTCCGATAGATTCTGCAAAGCGGCGGGCGAGCATTTCTGCCCGTTGTTCCGCTTCACTGGAAATGCGCGCCGGTACAATCGTCTGATGCAGTATACCGCCGCGGTGAATATTTTCCGCTGTCGGAAAGATACTCACTTCTCCGTGGACACTTCTCGTAATAATGACAGATACTTCTGTATCAAAGTTTATTTTCTGCTCCAGAACAAAAGGACCTTTCCCTTTCAGCCCCTGCCAGCTTTTTTCGATATCTTCATCTTCTGTCAGCACATACTGGCCCTTGCCGTCGTAGCCGCCGCGTGTCGTTTTAAGTACGGCCGGAAGAGTGATTTTTTCCACGGCCTCTTTCAGATCCATTAAAGTATAGACAGCTTCGTAAGGAACCACCGGAATATCAAAAGAGCGAAGCTGCTCTTTTTCCCTCAGCCGGTCCTGACTGATTTTAAGAAGTTCACTCCCCTGCGGGAGATACATCGTTTCTTCCAGATAGCGGGCGGTTTCTGCCGTAATGTTTTCAAATTCATAAGTAAGAACATCGCATGATGCTGCCAGACCGGCCGCTCCTTTTGTATCGTCATACGAAGCGATAACTTCCTCATCTGCCACCATTCCACACGGCGAGTCTGCTTTAGGTTCCAGAACGGCTATACGGTAACCCATCTCACGGGCGGAAAGAGCCATCATTCGTCCAAGCTGGCCGCCGCCGAGAATTCCTATTGTACTTCCGGGTGGAATCCATTTTTCTTTCATCAGCTCAGCTCCCCTTCCGCGATAACTTCCTGTTTCTTATGTTCCCGGCGTGCTTCGAGCCGCTTCTGAATACCGCTGTCGTGCACCGAAAGCTGCTGGGCTGCCAGAAGGCCCGCATTTACGGCACCGGCCCGTCCGATCGCCACGGTAGCTACAGGGACACCGGCCGGCATCTGCACAATTGACAGCAGAGAATCCATCCCATTAAGCGCTTTGGACTGAACCGGCACTCCGATCACCGGCAGCGTCGTTTTGGCAGCTACCATTCCCGGCAGGTGGGCCGCTCCGCCTGCTCCAGCAATAATAACTTCCAGTCCTTTTTCACGGGCCTGTTCTGCGTATTCAAACATCAGATCCGGTGTCCGGTGGGCAGACACCACTTTTGCTTCATAAGGAACTTCCAGTTCTTCCAATGTTTCCGTTGTATGTTTCATCGTTTCCCAGTCTGATGTGGATCCCATGATTACGCCGACTTTTGCTTTCATGCTTTTCCTCCTTGAATGCCATTTACTTTCAGAAGATGACCGGCAGCGTTTCTGCCGGAGAACAGATGAACACAAAAAAGTGCCTTACCGTCCGCCTGCTCACGTCTGAGGGAACGATAAGACACACGACTTTGTCAGATTTCCGCACACCGTTTTTTGGGCACGGCAGGGCACAGGTGCTTAAAAGCACCCCCTGTTCTGCAATGTATCTCGTCCCTCATAGTCTGCGTATTTACGGTCGCAGGTAGAAACTCACAGGCCATATCCCTGATATTATATGAGGTTTCGTATTTATCTAACGCCATCATATCAATTAATCCGGCTTACCGTCAACTAATTTCGAACATTTACAAATTAACATCGTCCCATTGTTCGTATTTTACAAAAACCACCTATTCATCGTATTGTGAGGCATGCAGAGGAACTTCTTTTATAGAACGAGTTTTATAAGATCGCTGTCTTTAAAAAAATAGGCTGCCTTGAAATAAAATGTATAAGTAATAAATGTCCGCCTTCGTTTCCATGGGGACGCTTTCCGAGCGGGCCGGCCTCAGCTAATTCCATCCTCCTTTCGTCGGTCGGAATGGATCTTCGACTCGGTCTGGATCGCTCCGGAGTCGTCCCATGTCCACTCCGGCTTTCTGAAGAAAGGTCCTTTTCCCGTCTTCTCCATCTGCTGAGGAAGAAGCACCTTATACAATAGGCTGCGTTACATTCGATAAGAAAGTTATTTTCATCCATCATGGGGCAGCCGTTCTGCATGAATATCTCTGGTAAAGCTCCGTGTTGTTTTAGAGTGCCTGCGGCTTCTTTTCTTCGCCTGCCGCAGAGAAAGCGGCAAAGTGCACGAACAAAGCTGTTAGAAAGCCATCTTCATCTATTCTTCTTTCGCCACAGCTTCAAAAACGATTCGCTGATAGGCTACTTCCACGTCTTTGCCGGACTCTTTCAGTACCGGCTCCTCCATTCTTCTCACCGGTCTGTACCCCGCTTTTTCCATCCGGTCCAGACATCCGCTGACTGTTTCTTTATCTTCAACATAAAATTTCTTTTTCTTAGCCATTCGTCCCTTCCTTTCCTTTTGTTCATTTTTATTTTAGCATAGGTATAGACGTCCGAAAATACACTGCCGAAGGAGTTAAATTCATGACACAGCCCCGACATGCCGGTTTCTGGATACGTGCAGCGGCTCTTGCTGCCGATCTTTTTATTCTTGCAGTACCTTTCCAGATTATTGTATTCAGTATTACCGGAACATTTGAGCCGACTGCCGTCCCATGGCTGGAATCTGTTTATCCAATCGTAACGATGGTATATTTTATTTATTTTCATTCCTCTCCATTAAAAGCTACCCCCGGTAAATACCTGCTCGGTATACAGGTTGTTAGGAGCCGGACCGGAGAGCGCATTTCCTGGCCGAACGCAACAGGAAGGTATTTTGCAGAAATTCTTTCCGCACTCCTTTTCTTTATCGGTTATTTTATGGCAGCTTTTACAAAAGAAAAAAGAACACTGCATGACTATCTCGCCAGAACAGTCGTTGTTTACCGGAACGGCTCTAATTAAAAAAGCTATGTTAAAGCATTCGCTATTGACGGCTGGAGAAAAACTTCACTTCCAACCGGCAGGCTTGCCGTGGAGGAGATTTCCAGCTTCCTCAGGCTGCGCCCTGCGGGATCTTCTAATCTCCTTCTTCCACGGGCCGGTTTCCGCTTCGTTTTTTATAGAAGAGTATTCTTTATTCCGTAAAACCGATGCCAGGAGATTTTTCGAGACGCCTGCGGAAGCTCGCAGATCCTCCCGGACGAAAGGGAGAGCCGCATACTTTCTCCGCGGCAGGTGTAAAGAGCCGCAGGCAACCTTCAAAAACAACCCGGAGCTTTAACAGAGCAATTAAAAAAGCGGAGATTCCATTTCGTCTATGGAATCTCCGCTTTTTAAGTCCTTCTGCTCCAGGTTATAAATATAATTTTTATGCACACAGCTAAAATATTAAATGCTGAACGGTCAGCCAGATGATGCCGAAAAAAATCGTATAAATAGATACGAGTGCTTCTCTTTTATCACTTAAATAAATCCACTGGACAAGTGCCTGACTGGAAAAAATAATAATTAACGAAGGGGCCCAGAACCACAGGCTCTGAAGCATTGCAGTGTCACGGAAAACTATTAAAAAAACAGCAATTACTACGATAAGGACACCCACCCGCACCGTTTCAATCCATTTTCCTTTCGTGCGCCAAACACTTTCCCTTTCTTTTTCCGGCCCGAGCCAGAAAAAACTGACTAACCAGTAAAAAAGAACAACTGCCAGTGCAAACCCGCCGATAAATAACAACCTCCTAAGTACTTTCCAGGGCAATTATACTCATTTTGGAAATAAGATACAAAAATAAGCTTATCTCTTTGTTGAACAGGGTAATCTTTTATTATGAATACTTACAGCTGAAGGAGAAAGATATGAGCTACTTAATCACTGTTTTCGATTTAACCTACTCCTTGTTCCACTTTTTCCTGTTCGTCGTTACTCTGCTCGTTCTTCTTGCCATCCTCCGTCTTTTTATAAAGAAAACTGTTCCACTTTTACTTACATTTCTTCTCTTTATTATTACAGGCGCTGCTGTTTTTGAATTTTCCCATAGAACGACGTTCGCTTCTGTTGTACCGGAAGGGGCTGCTGATCCGGACCATGTGGAAAGTATTATAGTTACTGACCTTGACGAGGAGAAAGGTGTCCATTATACAGAAATTGAAGAACCTGAAGTTATCGAAGAGATTCTTGATCACTTTTCCGGACTGAATCTCCGGGAACAGCAGAGGACTCGTGCGGAAGATCTACAATACCTTGTACAGATTCAGTCGAAAGAAAATTATTCGTTTCACCTGACAGAAAATCAGCTGGATAGAAGGCTTGTTATCAGTGAAGAGAACCACCTTAAAAAACTGGATCAATTAAGAGATAATAACGACCTCCAGTGGGAAGAATTTTAAAAAGAGGTGCCTTAAAAAGGTTCATAGAGACATCCCTCCAGCGTGTTGATAAAGCCTTATTCCTGGAATCATTGTTCCAGCGTACATGTTTCTCCTGCATTCCCCGAGCCTGCCTGCGGGCTTATCATCGGCTGTTTTCAATGCCTGCCGGTTTTAAAAAGGATCTTCCGACTTCGCTTCATCTCACCGGACTCCCCGCAAGACGTTCCGGAGGAAAATCATCGCCTTTCCGGAAGAAAGGGTGGGATCAATACGTTTTTTCAAGAGAGAAAACTTCTTTTTATTTTCCTGCTGGAGCTGCAGCAGGCGACTCCGAGGCGAAATAGGACGAGCCGAAGATCCATTTCTTCCGAGCATGGAGAGGAAGAAATTAGCTGAGGCCGGCCCGCCCGGAAAGCGGCCTGCGGAGGCGGAAGCAAAAAACCGTCTATTTATAGATAAATAAAAACTTTATTAAACAACTTAAAGCACCGGACGCATAAAACGCGTCCGGTGCTTTGTTTACTCTCCAAGATATATAAAATACAGAAGAAAGACAACAAATAAAGCATACATAATTGGATGTACTTCTTTGTATCTTCCTTTAAAAACCATCGTAATTGGATACATGATAAATCCAAGAGCAATACCTGTTGCAATGCTGTAGGTGAGCGGCATCGCAATCATTGTGAAAAAGGCCGGCACCGCCACCTCAAACTTTTTCCAGTCGATGTTTGAAATCGCACCTGCCATCAGAACCCCTACAATAATCAGGGCAGGCGCAGTTACAGACGCCGTAACGACCGCTAGAAGCGGAGAAAATAGAAGAGCGATCAAAAACAAAACACCTGTAACAATGGAAGCAAAACCGGTCCGGGCCCCTGCAGCTATTCCAGAAGATGATTCTATATAGGCAGTAGTCGTGGACGTACCTAGAATTGCCCCGATCGACGTTGCGGATGAGTCAGCCAGGAGGGCACGCTGCGCACGCGGCAGCTTATTATCTTTCGTAAACCCTGCCTGGTGAGCGACAGCGTATAAAGTTCCGGCTGTGTCGAAAAAGTCTACAAACAGGAAAGTTAAAATCACAATCATCAGCTGCAGCGTGAAAATTTCTCCGAGGCTCATTTCTGCAAAAGGTGAGAAAGCCGCTCCAAAGGTTGGGGCCAGACTCGGAACCGACCCGACAATAGCGTCCGGACGCGGAATAACTCCGGTCAGTATACCGATAAAAGCGGTCAGTACCATTCCATAGAAAATACCGCCTTTTAACCCCATACTCATAAAGATAACGGTAATAACTACTCCGACCACTGCCAGAAGCGTCTCCGGAGCACCAAGGTCACCAATTTCCACAAGAGTCGCTTCGGACATAACGACGATTTCTGCATTCTGCAGACCTATAAAAGCAATAAAAAGTCCAATCCCCGCTCCGGCAGCGTTTTTTAATTCTGCGGGGATTGCATTAATAATAAATTCCCGTACGCCGATCAGCGTAATAATGATAAAGATGATCCCCGACATAAACACACCGAGCAGTGCTGTTTCCCACGGTATTCCCATCCCAATAACTACGGAATAAGTGAAAAACGCATTCAATCCCATACCAGGAGCCAGGGCAATCGGATAGCGGGCAATAACGCCCATTATAATGGTTCCGATAGCCGCCGCAAGCGCTGTCGCTACGTACACCGCTCCTTCATCCATCCCGGTCGGTGCCAGAACGTTCGGATTAACAAACAATATGTAGGCCATTGCCAGAAATGTCGTCAGTCCACCGAGTATTTCTCTGTTGTAGTTTGTTTCCAGCTCGTCAAAACGAAAATAGCGGTCCATCCTTCTAATCCCTCCATCAAATAAATAGCAGCCGTTTCGTATACCTTCCATGAATAAAAAAGAGAGCTGTCCTGTTAGGAAAACGGGAATCAGCTCTGGTCTGCAGATGGAGTCTACGGGATCTCCGCAGCTCACTATCCGTAGTCAGACCATTTAAGGTGGTCTGGTAGAAACTGTCGGGCCGTATTCCCGACTTTATACGAACATTCGGCTTTATTAAATCACTTTAATATAATAACAGGATCAATATTGATTGTCAAACCTAAATACGAACATTTAATTGTTAATTAGTATATATATTCGTAAATCATTCCAATCGTCCACCTTTATTATAAAAAATTAAGAAAGTGGAAAAAATCTCCGCTCCGGATGGGCACTTTCCCGAGGGCTTGTCTTCAGCTAACTTTTGCGAAAGACACTCTCGCAAAAGTGGATCTTCAGACTGCGTTGATCCTCTGGGAATCGCTCTTCTTCACTACGATTACTTATAAATACGAACATTATATACATAAAATACAAACTGTTCATGTGTTTTCTTAATAGATCTGTTAAAGCTCCGTGTTGCGTTTGAAAGCAGCCAGCGGCTCTTTACACCTGCCTCGGAGCACACTGGCTGTCCTTCCGTCCGGGGTAGAGGTTTTACGGAATTAAGAACAACGTTCATGAAAAGCTGAACTTTTCTTTTTCTTCAAGTATCAACAGCGAATGCTTTAACATAGACTTTTTAATAAATACCACTTTGAAACTGAT
>REBZ01000027.1 GCA_007692495.1 Alkalicoccus sp. | reverse complement strand
TCTTCCTCGTCAAAATCTGTTCCGACTCCGAGCTCCTCAAATTGACTGCTTAAAATGTTGCGCCGATGACCTTCTGAATTCATGAGCCCCTGTTCTGCCATAATCGCACTCGGCTGGCCTGCTGCAATATTTTCTCCAGCACGGGTATACGTCAACCCTTCGTCATCCAGTCTGTCAAAAGGCGACGCACCCTCCGGTGATTCATGACCAAAATAGCCTCTTTCCGCCATATCTTCACTATGTCCGAGAGCCGCCTGAGCTACTTCTTCGTTCCATTCAAGTGGTTCCTCATCGAATTTCACACGGTCAGCATTAACAAGGTCGAACATCTGCATTGAAAAGTCTTCTGCCAGCTCTTCGGATCCTTCTGCATAGTAGCCGTTCAGTTCCTGCTCAACATCTTCGTCTATCAGCTGCAGCGCTGTGGCCGCATCTTCCCTGTGTACATCGTAGTAAACCGTTAAATAGCCGTCATAAACATGGAATAAATCGGTTTCCTCTGTATCCCCTTGAGTATACCGGGTTGCACCTTTCAAAATAGCTTCTTCCGGCTCCCCGAAAATATCACGGACCTCATTCCTCGATGTTTCCAATTCCAGATTGTCCGGAGAGTTCAGTTCGTTTGTATTCGTGTACAGGGCTGCTACTTCCCCGTCCACAATACCGGCTTTTCGGAAGTTGTCATAATCGTCATGATACGTATACCATTCAAAGCTGTAATGGCTGTCAGTTACTCTTGCAGGGTCTCCCCATGCCTCTGTCACCTTGCTTTGAGAATCTCCGAGTGCGATACCATATACCTCCAGAGTCTCCACTGTATCATTTTCTTCCCCCGCTTCTCCAGATTCGTCTTCCTCTATCAGAACCTTAATTTCCCGGTGATTATCTTCGATCAGAACCGCACTTTCTTCTTCCAGCCAGCTCACTTCCGCATCAAAAGCTTCGGCAGTAAAACGAACAGGAACATAGACTGTATCCTCAATTTCAGCCGGAGGTGTTTCCATTTCTTCTTCCTCTTCATTTATAAACGCTGATGTTTCTCCTACTGTGAAAGAAATACGTTCCTCTTCGCGCTCCGCCTCAATCGTATCTTCCTCTTCGTCCCACGACACTTCCATCGCTTCAAAAAGCTCCCTGACAGAAACCATCGTGTGCCCATCTTCTATTTTTCCGCCTTCGATAACTATTTCTTCTGCAGGAAGTGTTTCCAAATCTTCGGGATCAGCCTCCCTCAGCTCCTCCGTTGTTTCAAACGGATAAAGCCAGATGAAGAAAATAACTCCGATAAACAAAAATGTGGAAAAGCCGCCCCCCTGATTTCTTCGCATTGTATATGGCCTCCTGTATTCTTTGGAGTAATTTTCTCTCGTTTTTAAAGCAGCTACACAGCTCCGGAAGTATATTATAAAACGTTTTTCAGTCCAGGCATACCTTTCTGCCTGAAAAGAAGAATCGGCATTGAAAACCTTTATTCGAGAGGAGATCTATTTAATAAGTCTGCAGATTATTTGTAAAGCCCCGGTAATCCCTCTTTATTAATCTTCGAACACGTCCAAAAGTAAAAGCACACCAGGAAAAGTCACGTCCTGGTGTGCCTTTCTGCACCTGTATTAAGCTTCGACGAACCGGCTGATCTGTGTCAGCTTCCGCTCACCGATTCCACGGACTCTTCCGAGATCGTCCACGCTTTTAAACCTGCCGTTTTCTTTCCTGTCTTCTACAATACGTGCTGCGAGATCAGCACCGATACTAGGGACATTTTCCAGCTCTTCTGCTGAAGCTTCGTTAATATTATAAAAAACCGGTCCCAGCTTTTCAGGAGTTTCCTCGTCTTCTTCCTTCATCTCTGTTGTTTCAGAGGAATCACTTGCTTCCTTATTTTCCGTTTCCTGCTCCTGTCCATCTTTATCCGATGATTTTCCGTCTTCTTTTTTTCCGGACGTTTCTTTTGGTGCTTCTTCCGTTTCCTCTGCATCTACCCGCCTGCCTTCTTCTGCAGGTGGTGTTCCTTCCGCTTCTGCCTCTCCTTCGAGCAGGGAAGTTTGTACAAAGGATTCTTCGTCTTTGGAATTTTTTTCGGCGTCTGCTTTTTCTGCACTCTTCTTTCGAGTTTTACCGGTGCCTTTATAAGTATCTTTTTCTGCAGAGCTCTTTTTCCCGGTTCCTGATTTTTTCTTAACTGCAGAAGCTGCTTTTTTCTTTTTGCCTTCTACTGTCGTACGGGCCTTTTTCGCCCCGCTTTTCGTCCCTGTTTTTGTACCGGTATTTTTTCCACTACTGCTTTTCGTACTTTTTTTCTTCGAAGCTGATCCTTTTTTACGAGAATCGTCTTTGTTTTCTTCTTCGGTGTTTCTCCATTTTTCCACTGACTTTCTGGCGTATGGTGCCAGTTTCCATGCTGCCAGTGCAGACGATACAACTGTAATCCATCTTCTCATGAATATAAACCCCTCTCCCTGTGCACTTTAACGTGCACTTTATTGGCAGACTAATCCCGTTACGCGATTCCATAAATAGTCTTTTCCCTATATTATGCTCTAACACACCTCTTTTTTTAATTAACTGAAATTTTTCTTCAAAATAGAGGAATTTGGGAAAAGATGTGGAATTATCTATTACTGAACGAGGCGTCGGCAGGTTCCGGCATGAGGCCCTGCTTGTAAACCGCCCCCATAGTTTGAAACACTCTTATCAGAACTGGATTTTTTAGTACAGGCTCCCTTTTTTGTGTCCGGTATCCGGAATCGGAATTTTCCACCGGCACTACTTTTTTACAGAAATTATAAAAGACATATATTACTCTGCAGCCTTGTTATGAAGAAATTTTTTCATCGATCCGTCCTATCATGACTACTATAATAGAATAGGAAGATTTCCATGATCCGCAGCTCCCACATGTACACCGAAAATTTTGTATGTCTCCAGGCAGACACAGATGCCGGTTTTCTGGAAGAAGCCGACCGCTTTAAATTTCTTGCACTTGTAAGCGAGGCGAAAACTGTTTTTTCTTTCCGGCTACATGCCTACAGCCTTACACTCCGCCGGACCCTTCTTTTAATCGAAACAGCTTCTCCTCCAGGTGCTGTCGTCCGTTTTTTGCAAAACGCTTATTATCAATACCTCACGGACAAATATCCGTCTGAAAGTCACGCCTTAAAAACTCACTATATAGAACAAAAGGTGTGGAACAGGCATTTTTTTGTTGAGCTGTGTAAATTCATTCATCTCTCTCCATGCTTTGAAGGTCTATGCAGCCTTCCCTCTGAATGGAAATGGAGCAGCTATGATTCCTATATTCATTTCAAACCTGCCTCTTTGACTGACAGGGCACTTTTATATTCTTTTTTTCCTGCAGAAACCCAGAGAGCTCTGCGTACGTTTCACGAAAGAGAAATGAAGAGCGGCACAGATGCCGGAGACTTATTTGCCATCTACACCTCCTATCTTGCTTCAATGCATGCAATCAACCATAAAACGTCTCTGTCCTCCTTCAATCAGCCGCAGAGTAATGCATCTTTTTTTCTTTCTGAAAACTTTTGCTGTACAATAGAATCAATTTCATAAGTCGCTTTAAGACAGGGATTCCCGAACATTGTGAATGATTTCTACTTCAGACGGACGCTTTCCGCGGGGCTCGTCTTCAACCCGCCGGAGCCACCGTCTGCCGTTTCAATCATCTGATTTTATATATGTATTCGGCTGAATGTTCTTTTCCGGTTTTATGAGTGAAAAGAAGGCATACCGCCTGAAGAGAAAACTATTATCCGTGGCTTTCTGTCCAGTTCGTATAAAGCAGAATTTCCTGAAATCAACATGAGAATAACTACATCACCGCTCAGAAAGGATTTTCTTTATGCACTCATGGAAAGCTTCATTACTGTCTTTTCTGCTTCTGCTGTTTATTCTGCCTTTTTCGGCAGAAGGTATAACGAACGAGTATTACACACTGAGCAGCCTCTCCCAAAAAAGTTCCCATGGGGAGGAGGCTTTATACGACCTCCCTATCAATCCAAAATCCGCCGGCGTTCTTATCGCAGAAAACGAACCCGAGAATATTCTTTACCATCAAAATGGCCAATCTTTGTTTTACCCTTCAAGCACCACGAAAGTCATGACGTTATATCTTGCCCTTAAGTATGGGGATCTGGAGGACGAAATTGTTGTGCCGGAGGAAATAAAAGAAGTCCCATACGACAGTTCCCTCGCATATCTTAAGCCTGGGGAAAAAATGACGCTCGAAACGCTGCTGCACGGGCTGATGCTTCCTTCCGGCAATGATGCTGCTGTAGCAGTGGCACACCACATCAGTGGTTCTGTATCCGATTTTGTCGAGCTGATGAATGAAGAAGCACAGAATCTCGGTGCAGAAAACACGCATTTTACGAATCCGCACGGCTATCACGAAAGCAGCCATTATTCGACTGCCTATGATTTAAGCTTGTTTATGTTCGCTGCTCTGGAGTACGAAAAAGGAGAGGAGATTATGGGGAGTCATACTTATTCCGCCTCCTACGTAAATCCGGACGGGGCAGAGCGTAAAAGAACATGGCGGACAACGAACGATCAGCTGCTTCCTGACTCACCTCATGCCTCCCGGTACGTTTCCGGAGGAAAAACAGGATATACGAGCCAGTCACTTTACAATCTTTTGAGTTTTTCCAGAGTAAACGGCGATTTATATGTTACAGCGGCTTTAAGAAGTGGACGCCAGAACCGCTACCAGGATACTTCGCGGATGGTGCTTCAAGTACTTTCAAAAAAACAGGAGCAGAACTACTCCCACCGTCCTGTATCGCTTTAATCCGGATGCTTCCCGGCACTTATGAATACTTCGTCAGAACAGTTTCATGTGAACGGCTTGCCGCAGACGGGTTTACAGTACAGACAGAAAAGGGAGAGCAGGACAAATTCCGTCCTGCTCTCCCTTAGGCTGTTGATAAAGTGTTTTTGGTGTATAGATAGACGGTTTCCTGCCTGCGCCTTCCGGGGACGCTTTCCGGGCGGGCCGGGCTCAGCTAATTTCTTCC
>REBZ01000194.1 GCA_007692495.1 Alkalicoccus sp. | reverse complement strand
TATCGACGGCGATATGGAAAATCCCGAGCAGGTTATCGGCCCGCAGGACGGAGAAACAATTGAAGCAGAAATTATTTTAAATGAATAAGCGGGAGGCAGACAATGAATGAGCGATTAAAAAACGGACTGCTTGCAGCAGCACTCTTTGCAGGTATGTCTGCTCTTTTCCACTACTTGATGGATGGAGAGGTACCATGGCCGCCTGTCACAGGCTCTGCAATAGGAGGATTCATCGCGTGGTACTTTTTCATTCCGCGGATGAACAAAAATAGGAAAGACAAGTGAGCAGCCGTGCTTCCGTCCTGCAGGAAAGCCCCTCCCCTTTAGTAATCAAACTTCCCCCGTCGATTACTGTTTTGATTTTTTTTGCTGGGGTTTCCACCGATTTATCCTTCATTCAAAGAAGCTTCCAGTATCATACTGAAAGCCTCCACTAAAACTCTCTTACACATGAAACGGCGTCATCTGCCAGTAAAGCGCGAAGGCGGCAAACAGAACGACCGCTGTTTGAATCAAAATAAAGCCGACGATGCTTTTACCTAATTTCGCCCGCCGCCAGACGAGTGCGTAGATGAGTGCCAGCAGGAGCGGCAGAAGCGGTACTGCGAGCATGAATGTTCCGGCGGTCACATAGCCGTAGACGAGCAGCTGCACGGCTGCTGTTAAAACCCCCGCGGAAAGCAGAAGTGTAAGAACGGTGAAAAATGCGAGAATACGGTGGCTTTTATGCGGTATTTTACGCCGGCGGATAATCCGGTACAGGCCGCGTACCGGAATGACGAGCAGAAAGAAGACCGTTACTGCCCCGATAAATCCGAGCACGACATACGAAAACGTCCGTTCACCGACAGCCGGTACTTTTTCAAATACCATCATCGGATGCACCGAACTAACAAACCGTTCCCCCTCCAGCAAAGCGAGAGTCTCGTAACCTTCCTCCTCCTGAAAAACGAGCGGAGTCCTCGTTTCTTCCATCGCGGTCCAGTCACCGGAAAAATGAAGGTCCTCGACTAAAAGCGATCCGTCGCTCTCCGCTTCTACGGAAATAGTGGGGTTAAAGACCTGCATAACGCTGAGCGGACCGTACTCATTTGTACGGTTCATCGTATAGGAGCCTGTATAGGAATCAAGCTCGGACTGGTCTGTCGGATTATCTGCTCTTTCCAGTTGGTCCACTTCGGGGGCAAGTATTTCGGCCAGTCCGTCCAGAAAGTCCGGAATGACGCGCTGCGACTCGAGTCCGTTGACACCGTTGGTAGAAATAAAAACCCCGAGATCAAGCTCTGGGACAATAAGCATCGCTGACAGGAACGCATCAATCGCCCCGTCATGACGAACCACATCCACCCCGCCGAACTGCGATTCATAGTGACCGAAGTTCATACCGGCCACATCCTCGTGCATATGAAACTGCGGCTCATGCATGAGTGTATAGCTGTTTTCTGATGCGAGCGCAGGATCTCTTTCCAGGTGGGCGGTCATATAACGGGCCATATCGTCTGCGGAGGTTGTGATCGACCCGGCCGGTACCATATGAAAGTACGAATACGGGTGTTCTGATCCACCGACATAGCTCGCAGACACCCAGGACGGATCTTCGTGCTGTTCAAAAGACGAATCTTCCATACCGAGCGGTCCAAAGATGTTTTCGTCTACATATTCAGGAAATGGCATCCCGGACGCATCATCAACAAGCTGGCCCGCTATCGTCAGGCCGACGTTGCTGTACTCCACTTCCGTTCCCGGTTCCCGCTTCAGTGGCGGCGTCCGCTCTTCGAGAAAGCGGGTGTACGACACATTTTCCAAAGAATCTGTATAAAATTCGATCACTGTTTCATCAAATCCGGCTGTATGTGTCAGCAGGTGGGGGATAGTGACCGTTTTTTCCGGTTCGTTGGCAAGCGTGATAGAGAGCATGTCCGTGATCGGCGCTTCAAGAGAAAGCGCTCCGCCCTCCACGAGCTGCAGCACGGCGGCAGCGGTCATGCTTTTGCCGACCGATCCTGCGCGGAACAGCGTATCGGCCTCCGCTTCTGTCTGGTTTTGTAAATCAGCGAAACCATAACCTTCTGACAGCACCACCTCGCCGTCCTGCACGATACTGACGGAAGCTCCGTAAAAGCTGCCGCTTTGTATCTGCTCCTCGATGTAGCCTTCTGTATACGTACGAACTTCCTGCTCCAGCGCCTGTACCGGCACCGCTGTAAACAGAAGCACCACTATCATCGCCAGCCATCCCGTTTTCATCCTCATCGCCTCCTGCGAATTCTATACTAAGAGTTACGGATGATACGTGGTATTTGTTTCAAAATACTGGTAATATTTTTAGTGATGCTTAAAAAGGATGCAGTAATACCGGTTTCACACGTCACTCCTCCACTTCGACTAAAAACGTATAGTGGG
Source organism: Alkalicoccus sp. (assembly GCA_007692495.1). Classification (GTDB taxonomy): domain Bacteria; phylum Bacillota; class Bacilli; order Bacillales; family Salisediminibacteriaceae; genus Alkalicoccus. Next base: position 2,736 of record REBZ01000194.1, on the reverse strand, counting down.
CGCTGTTATGGCTCTCCGGCCAGTCGGCATATACGTCCATCGGGTAAGTCCCCGGTTCCTCCGGCAGCACGAGACGGCCGGCTTCCGCGTCGAGACGGTCTGCAGGTCCGTCTTCATCCCATGTATCGGCCTGTACCGCAGGGGAAGAATTATCCGCAAAAGTAAGGCTGGCTGTTTCGCCGGGGGCAGCAGTTACAGGCTCAACTTCCATCAGGTGAATTGTTTCCGTCGGCAGGCTGCCGGACTGATCGGTGCCGCCGCCCCACCATGACCAGGAGTAGGATTCTAGAATCCCGGACGTCTGACTTTCCTCTGTTTCCATCGTAAGCTCCGGCGGTTCGTCCTGGCAGGCAGCGAGCAGAAAAACAGCTGGCAGCAGAATATATTTCATCGAACAGCGCCCCCTTTCTATGTGATTTTATTTTGACTGCGTGTTTTTGCCGGTTTCCTGCTAATCATTATCCAGGTCTTTTGGAGAGTTTTCTTCTTTAATGTCCAGCTTCTTTTTTATCGCTTCTAAATCTTTCATCATTGTCTGTGTATTGAGCCAGGCTGCGACGGACGCGAAAATCGCGAGAATGACTACAGAAAGTATTAATATGTTAAACATAGGGTTATTCTCCTCTTCGAATATTTTTCAATCATTTTGCACATCTGCATTAATCCTGCGTTAAAATAAAACCTTCCGAATCCTCTCCCCACTCAATCGTCACATCAATTTCTTCGTCGTGCTCCTCTACGTTGTTTCCCCTGTTTGTAAGTTCTGCATAACCGTGTTCACTTAATGTCCTTCCGGTCACGGCAGACGAATCGATACTGTAATCGATCGTTTCAGATACAGGTTCTTCACCGGTGTATTGAATAGTATAGTCAGCTGTTTTTTCATTCGCTGTATACGTTACTTTCCAAAAATCTCCTTCCCCGGAAAAGTGGGTCATCGACTGCATCGAGCAGGCACTTAAAAAAATAAAACCCGATACCATTGTATAAGGAAAATAATTCATCGTACCTCTCCTTTCCTGTGTAATACGGATTTCAGGACTTTCCATCTGTTCTATTTCCATCGTGCTGGCGTTTTGGTATTCCCACTCGGAATCTGTCACAACTTTAACAGCGTCCATGTCCTGAAAATCCTCTGTGGACGTTAATATCAACTCCACGCGTTCACTTACAGCCTCCGCTGCAGGCAGTTCTTCCACGACGAGCTCAGCCTCCCACGATTCCGACGCATCAGCGTATTCATAAACGGTTAACTGTTCGTCCGAGCAGCCCGCTGTGAGGCTGATTAAAAAACTAATGGCAAAGCACACTTTATACAAAAGAGTTCCCCCTGACAACAAACATCCCTTATGCTGAAGCAGACTATGTACGACAGACACTCCAACATTTAAAGCACCGCTTTTTCCTGACCTTCCACACTTTCTTCTTCATACAGAGCTTCCCTACCTTTCCTGAATATAAGAAATGGAAAAACGAGGCTCGCAGTCAGCATGAGAAGAGATAAAGCGACGATCGTCAACCGAAGATTGATAAGGTCGGCGATTATTCCAATAAATAGAACAAAGGCAATCTGCAGGGCACTCTGCAGCAGCTGAATAATACTTGTGACCCGTCCCATTAAAGCAACCGGGACATTGTTTTGATAAAATGTCGTCATTCCTGCATTTAAAAAGACGAGGAAAAACCCGAGCACCAGAAACCCCGCCATAATCGAATAAAACGACCAGGAAAAGGCGTATATAACGTAACCGGCAGAAGTCATCAACAGGCCGGTGACAATCATGTGCCTTAAGGGAAATTTCGCAGAGAACACACTCAGCAGCAGCCCGCCTGCCACGGAGCCGATGCCGGTAATACTGATGAGGTAGCTGTATTCCGCTTCGGAAAGGCCGATCACGTCCTGCGTAAACACGACTTCCTGCGCGTCCATCGCAAATGTAAATACCATAATAACGACAAACCCAAGATACACGCCGACGACGTAGCGGTGATGCTTCATAAATTTCATCACGACGGAAAAGTCCCTTTTCACCTGGGCCAGCGTTAAGTCCGGGATACTTTCCTTTACGATTTTTTCCTGATCCGGGAGCAGTTTAATGAAAAAAGCCGCTGCAAGAAACAGAAGCGCATTCAGCCAGAGCGTCGTCTGAAGTGAGGTGACCAGAAGCAGCGTCCCCCCAACTGCAGGGCCGAGAATAAAGGCGCCGGAAAACGTGACCGAGCGGATGGCGTTAAAGCGCTTCCTTTTCTGCTTTGGGATCAGCATCGTCGTATACGTCATGGATGCCGGGCCGAAAAAGGCTTTTGCTGTACTGAGAAAAATGAGTACTGAATAAATTACAAAGACGTTCGGTGCGAAAGGAAGCAGGGCAATACCTAGTGCCCGCATTCCGTATGTACCGATCATCACTTTTCGTTTGCTCCGGTAGTCAATAAAGCTTCCGGTCCAGAATTTTGTCACGATGTTCACCGCCGGACCGATGATCCACAAGGCCGCCACGGCTGCGGCGGACCCTGTCATTTGAAAAACGAGAATATTAATGACGACGAGATAAATAAAATCCCCAATGCCTGCAAGTCCGATGGAAGTCAGCAGGATTCCGGGGTTTCTACAGGTTTTTAATTTTCCGTTCATGCCGTGTGCCCCTTTCCTTATGAAGAAGGCTTTGTACGCGATGGTTCGATACCCTAAGCGTAGCATACATGCGGTTTCAATTGGAAACGAATTCCTTTTTT
>REBZ01000165.1 GCA_007692495.1 Alkalicoccus sp. | reverse complement strand
CCGCGGAAAGCGTCCGTCTGAAGTGGAAATCATTCACAATGTTCGGAAATCCCTGCTTTAAAGCGACTTATGAAAGTGATTCAAATAATAAACAATAACGGCTCTATTTTAAGACAGCCGGCTGTCCATGTTTAATTGCCCGTGAATACGGATACATTATTCCTACACTCATTTGAGAGGAGACGTTTCATGCCACACTATATTGAAACTGCACCGGATACAACGATTTTCGTAGAAGATGAAGGTGAGGGTCAGCCTGTTATTTTTCTTCATGGATGGCCGCTTAACAACGAGATGTTTCACCGTCAGAAAAAAGCACTCACCGAAAACGGATACCGTTATATCGGGATTGATCTTCGTGGATTCGGCCAGTCGGATAAACCGGAGGAAAACTATTCCTACGATACTTTTGCTTCAGATATTCAGCAGGTCATAAAGGAACTGGAGCTGTCAAACTATACAATTGCCGGCTTTTCAATGGGCGGACCTGTCGCCCTGCGGTTTGCTGTTAAATTTGCGGACAGAGATTTAAAACAACTCTTTCTTCTCGGACCCGCCGCACCAAGCTTCACGAGACGGCAGGGATACGAACTCGGGATGGATAAAGAAGAAGTAACGGATCTGATGGAAGCTCTGGAAGATGACCGCAGATCTGCTCTCGAAAATTTCGGAAAGAATATTTACTATCAGGATGTACCTGACGACGTCAGTGCTGAATTGCTCGAACTCGGTATGCAGGCTTCCAAACAGGCGACAATTTCTTCCGCAGAAGCTCTTCGGGATGAAGACCTTCGTGATGAAGTCGGGCATGTTCATGTTCCGGTTACAATATTTCATGGAAAGCATGATGCAATCTGTGGATTTGAGTTTGCAGAAGAGCTTGAAAAGCGTATTCCAAACGCCGACATTGTCCCTTTTGAAGAAAGCGGACACGGACTCCACTACGAAGAAGCAGAAAAATTAAACAAAGAAATGCTGAAGCGGTTAAGCTGATTTATAATCAGTGAAAACTGCTGAAGTGTGTTTGACCTCCGGACGATGAACACGTCGTAAAGTGGACTGGTAAGCCCGCTCCTTCGTTTAAAAAATTCATTTACGAGTGGAGCCTTTCCTGCCGTTTTGAAATCCAAAAAAACTCTTTTATTCTATCGAGAGGAGACTGTTTTATGGGTAAACCGATTGCGCTCACAAATATCAGTATCGAACAACAGAAACCTCCCCACCGTAAAGCATATATTGAAGGATTTTCTGACCCATTCCATTTTGGCGTTCACGGAGGAGTAAAAGAGTTTTACGGGATCGAACCGGAAACCGAATACCCTTCCACACTCGACCATATTGTTGCCTCAGCAGGCGGCTGACTTACCGGCACCTTAGCAGGCGCGCTGGATGCGCGTCATATTCCGCCTTACCCGGATAAATTAAAAACGGAAGTCCAGGGAACGATTGAAGCCCCGGACGGCGTAATGAAAATTACTAAAATTCACTGTCATTACTATATTCAGGTTCCTGAAGGAAAAAAAGAGCAGGCTGAACGAGTGCTTCCTGTTTTCGAAAAGAAATGTCCGGTCGCACAGACGCTGAAAGGATGTGTTGAACTGATCCACGACTGGACCATTGAAGAATATAAAGAATAACAGGCTGCGGATTCATCCAAAAAAGAGCTGGTTCTCCTTTGAGAACCAGCTCTTCATGCTGATTAAGTTATCATTACATTTCAGTCATAAGCTCTTTCTCTTTGTGGAAGCCTGCCGTGGGGATGCTTCAGCTGTCTGGCCTCCACTATAAAAAGGGGCTTCAGCACCCCCTCTGAAACCGCAGTGAAAACATTGTCAGGAAAAATCCAGCTGATCTCTTTCAGGAAACTGTCATACTGGAGGCGCATACAGAAGACCGGCTTCCTGATCTACTCTCCCGCTCCCTTATTTATTTTCCAGCTTTTTCATTTTCCACAGTCGTATCGTAAGCTCCAGCAGAAACACATCGTCAGACTGAACAAGTGAAAGATTCGTCAATGCTTCGATGTTACGCAGTCTGTACAGCAGTGACTGGCGGTGAAGATGCAGAGCCCTCGCTGTCTGACTGACGTTACCGTTGTATTTATTATACGTAATAAACGTTTCAATCAGATCGGTATTCCGTTTCCGGTCGTAATCTGCAAGAGGCCCCACCGTCTCTTCCACTATTTTCCCTATATGATCAATCTCCGCTACCGCAAGAAGCAGGCGGTTGATCCGCGTATCTTTGTAGAAAGTTCTACTCCCGGTGCCATCATGGCTCAGACCGATATCCAGAGCGGACTTTGCCTCCCGGTAACTTGCATGAAATCCGGACGACTCTTCCCTTTTCAAAGCAATCCCCCAGGAAATTCCCACCTCTGTCAATAAGTCGTTCAGCCTCCGGTCTACGGAGTCCAGAAACTGACCGGCCGTTTCCCCGTAGCGTCCTGGATCTGTTTCCAGATAAATAATCACTTCATTCTCATCGAACGTCGTCATCGTTTTTTTTCCGAGAAAACGGGCGGTATTATTAATTTCCTTTTGTATATAGTAATTGATGTTCTGCAGGGAGGATGTGGGAGGATTGTCTTCTTCAAGATCAGGAAAAAACCGCTCTTTTTTTCTCGGATGAATTTTTCCGACAATGCATAAATAAGGGATGGCAAGATCATATCCCAGCAGTTCCCCTTTAGATCGAAGCAGTTGATCCTCTCCATTTGACTCTTTGGCAAGCTGGAGAATAAAATTATCTTTCAGTCGAATTTCCGTCATTTCTATTGCGTTTTCTTTTACAAAATAAAGAGCACATGCTGTTACTGCATGTTCAACCACGTTCATTACAAAGCTGTTGATATTGCTGCTTTTACCGGGGTGAAACCAGAAAAACCCCTGCTTTCGGTGATTCATATTAATAAGGGTGCGGCACCAGCGCTCTCCTTCAATATCGTATACATAAATGTGAGGATGCAGCCGGTGTTCCTGCCCTTCCAGTCCGAGATAACGGTTGATTTCGTAGTCTTTCGGCCTTTCTATACTGCCCTGCTCGACTGCTCGCACCACCGCACTGTCGACTTTATAAAAAGCACGCATCCTGCCATCATACTCGGTCACCATCGACGGAAAACCGGTATGCCGGTACAGAGCTTCCGTAATCTCCTGAATATCTCCTTCCTGAAGCACCCGGTTAATAAAATCCTGCCTGATTTCTTCTATTGACTGTTTTACCTGCTCGTTTCCACGGTTAATTTCGATAAACACCGTAGATAGGATATCTCCTGCCCTTACAGCCCATGGGATTTCCACGATAATAAAATTATTTTTCTCAGCCAGAGCGGTGATCCGGTCTGGAATATCAAAAATGTGCCTGCCGGTGGCGATACCGAGTATCGCTGCCCCCGAATCGATTACATCCTGGACAAACCGCTCCAACAGCTCTGGATCTCCTTTGCAGCCGATCCCCGTTGTAAGAACAAATTCCTCTTCTCTCCTAAAATTTTCCACCGGCATTTCAATAACCGATGCCCATTTTATTTCTGTGTGTTCAAGCACTTTTTCCCCTGTAAGAACCTGTGCAGTAGCAAATACAGGTGTGCTTAAAAGCCGCGACGCGGAAACCCCCATCCTCTTCACCACCGTTTTCTATCTGAATGTTAAGTCTATTTTCTCACGCAGTGTGGAAAATTGGCAAATACACTGATTTTGCGGGATTATCTGGGAGAATAATCCTGCATATTTTTTTCTTTTTTTAACTTTCTTTCAGTATATAATATGTTATAGTAATATTCTCACAATTTTTTACTTCAACGTTTTAAAGGAGGTCATTACTCATGGGGATAGAACCACAGCCGAGGGAACAGTGGGGATCGCGTCTTGGCTTTATGCTGGCGGCGCTGGGCTCCGCTGTTGGTCTCGGTAATATTTGGCGCTTTTCGTACGTAGCAGGTGAAAGCGGAGGCGCTGCATTTATATTTATTTATCTTCTCTTTATTATTGCCATCGGGATTCCCATTATCATGGCTGAATTTACGATCGGACGCCGGGCTCAGTCTGACGTCGTGGGGTCCTTTCAAACCCTGGCTCCCGGTAAACCGTGGGTGCTTGCGGGCGTGCTCGGTGTTGCCTCTGCCTTTATTATTCTTTCTTTCTACGGTGTTATCGGCGGATGGTCTATTTATTACTTCCTGCAGTATATAGGTGGAGGACCTCCTGTCGAAGGTGCAGAAGCATCAGCGGATTTCTTTGTTAATTTCCATACGAGTCCTCTGTTCCCAATCTTGTGGCAGCTTCTGTTTATGTCTATTACAATAGGAATTGTTTATGCGGGTGTAAAAAAAGGGATCGAAAAATCCAACAAAATTCTCATGCCGCTGCTTGCAGTACTTGTCATTATCCTTGCCGGGTACAGCATGACACTCGAAGGAGCCCAGGAAGCACTGACTTTCCTGTTTTCTCCTGACTGGAGCGCTCTGACAGACCCTTCTGTCTACTTTGCGGCATTGAGCCAGGCTTTCTTTTCCCTCAGTCTTGGGATGGGGGCACTGATTACTTACGGCAGCTATCTATCTAAAAAGGAAAAGCTTCCAGGAGCAGCTGTAGGAGTTGCCACGATGGACTCAATGTTTGCTATCGTAGCCGGCCTGATGATTTTCCCGGCCGTATTTACGTTCAGCATTGCGCCTGACTCCGGTCCGGGACTTGTGTTCATTACACTTCCTGATATTTTTGGCAGTATGTCACTTGGGCTGATTTACGGGCTTATCTTTTTCTTCCTGCTTTCAGCAGCAGCTGTCTCATCCGGGGTTTCACTCCTTGAAGTGGCAGTGGCCTACTTCATGCGCCGGCTCGGATGGACACGGCAGAAAACAGCCGTATTTGTCGGTTCGATTATCTTTCTTCTCGGTATTCCGTCCTCTCTTGGACTCGGAGCATGGTCCGGCGTTTCCCTGATTGGCGGAAGAGATATTTTTGATTCAATGGATTTCCTTGCTTCCTACATTTTCCTTCCTGTCGGTGGTATGATTATTGCTCTGTTTGTCGGCTGGGGATGGAATAAGTCGGAAGTGCTCGAAGCCTCCAACTTTGGACAGTCCGCTATAGGTACTATCTGGATCTGGCTGCTGCGCATATTTGCTCCGCTCGCCATCCTGCTCGT
>REBZ01000191.1 GCA_007692495.1 Alkalicoccus sp. | reverse complement strand
ATCCCGTTATCGGCAGAGACGACGAAATGGAACAGGTGGCGGAAGTATTAAACCGACGGAACAAAAACAACCCGGTACTTATCGGAGAGCCGGGTGTCGGGAAGACGGCGATTGCAGAAGGTCTGGCGCTGAAAATTAATGAAGGGGAAGTACCGGAAAAGCTTCAAAATAAAAAGCTGATTTCTCTGGATGTGGCGTCCATGCTTTCCGGGACAAGCTACCGCGGACAGTTTGAAGAAAAAATGAAGCAGATCGTGAAAGAACTGGAAGACGATCCTTCCGTTATTTTATTTATCGATGAGATTCACCAGCTTGTCGGCGCCGGTAAAACAGAAGGCTCCACAGATGCCGGAAACATCCTGAAGCCGGCACTCGCGGCTGGACAGATCCAGGTCATAGGCGCGACCACTTTCCAGGAATACCGCACGATAGAAAAAGATGCGGCACTTGAACGCCGTTTTGAACCAATTACCGTCAAAGAGCCGAAAGTGGAGGATATGATTGCGATTCTCAAAGGGCTTGCCCCAAAATATGAAGCGTATCACGGTGTCCATTATTCCGAAGAGGTGCTCGAAGCGTGTGCCCGCCTGTCTGACCGCTACATTCAGGACAGAAGAATGCCGGACAAAGCGATTGATTTAATGGACGTTTCCGGTGCGAAGCTGAATCTGCGTCACGGTACCGGAAATAAAGATGAGCTCGAACGACGTTTAAAAGAAATTGAAAAAGAAAAGCAGCAGGCAGCTGAAGCAGAGCAGTACGAAGAAGCAGCCCGCCTGCGCCAGGAAGAACTGAAGCTTCAGGACAAACTGAACGATAAAGAGAAGAAATCTGTGCCGGAAGTAAAAATTACGGATCTCCAGCAGATTATCGAAAAGAAAACGGGCATTCCGGTACAGAAACTGGAAGCTTCCGAGCAGAAAAAGCTGCAGCACCTGGAAGAAAGTCTCGGTTCCCGGGTTATCGGCCAGAAAGCAGCTGTGGAAGCAGTCGCAAAAGCCGTCCGCCGGGGCAGGGCAGGTTTCCGCCGGGAAGGACGCCCGATTGCATCCTTTTTATTCCACGGCCAGACCGGTGTCGGGAAAACAGAACTGACCCGCATTCTTGCCGAAGAAATGTTCGGCAGCCGGGAAGCGATGCTCCGGCTTGATATGAGCGAATATATGGAAAAGCATACAGTGTCCAAGCTGATCGGTTCTCCTCCCGGCTATATCGGCCATGAAGAAGCCGGCCAGCTGACAGAACAGGTCCGCCGCCGTCCGTACTCCATTATTCTGCTCGACGAAATGGAAAAAGCGCATCCGGACGTGCAGCACATGTTCCTGCAGGTACTGGAAGACGGCAGGCTGACAGACAGCCACGGACGCACTGTCAGCTTTAAAGATACGATTATCGTCATGACAACAAATGCAAATCCGCTCGACGCCTACTTTAAGCCGGAATTTCTCAACCGTCTCGACCGTGTTGTCGGTTTTGAAGCACTTGAACAAGAAGATTTAAAGAAAATTGTTTCCCTCATGCTTGAAGAAGTAAAAGAGCACAGCGAAGCCCAGGAAGTGGATATTACCTTTACGGAGGAAGCTGTAGAATGGCTCGCCGAACACGGCTATGATCCGAAATACGGTGCCCGGCCGCTCCGCAGAACAATCCAGGAGCACATCGAAGACAAAATTGTTGATGAAATGCTTGCCAACGAAAAGCTCACTTCCATCAAAGTCAGTGTAGAAAACAACGAAATAGCCGTACAGGCCGGCTGATCAAGAAAAACCTCCTCCCCGGTTTAACCTGGGGAGGAGGTTTTTTAATCTGTGCCGCACTAAAAAACCGCTGCTTCCGTAGATTTGTGAGCCAAGTACCTCCGCTATTGGAGGAGCTGCAAAAAAGGGTTAATTTCGATGTATTTATTATTCATTAATAATTCAGGTCAATTAAATTTGTAAAAAATAGTAACTTTTTAGAGAGTGAATCGTAACATATTCTGAAGTGTTTCTGCTGTTGCATATAAAATTGGGAAAACTTAAAAAGCATGGAGGGAATTAAATGCTCGATTTTAGAATCATACAACAGGAAGGCTATGACGAAAAAATAGGAGAACTTGTTTCTATGCTTGAATACACAAGGCAGATGACACTGTACGAAACAGCAGATTTAAGCAGAAATGAGCTTGAATATCTCCAGGATGAGTCCTCCAATTCAATTGGAGCATTGCTGCTGCACATGGCGGCGATCGAGTTTGTTCATCAGATTATTTCTTTTGAAAAACGGGATCTCACAAAAGAAGAGTACGAAGAATGGGGACCTGCGCTTGAGCTTGGTGAAAAAGGAAGAGAAAAGCTGAAAAACTACCCGCCTGATTATTATTTTACGATGCTTGAAAAAGTGAGGAAGAAAACTCTCGCTTTATTAAGGAACAAAGAGGACAACTGGCTTTATGAAGAAGACAGCTGGGATAACGGCATTCCTTATAACAATCATTTTCTTTGGTTTCACGGTATCGAAGACGAAACGAGTCATCGGGGCCAAATTAAAACATTGAAGCGGAAGTGGGAGCAGAAGGCTTAAGAACTATCGGAAAGGGATACAACGGTACTCCTGTTTTTTAGCAGGAGGACGGATTTTTTTCTTTGAGGAGTGAAAGGAAGCTTAAAACCAGTACAGGAAAATCTGCGTTAATAAAATATTTCTCGATTTTTGTTTCGAATAGGTAACACAGAAAACAATTGGATAAACACGACAAAAATCATGGTAATTTATGTTAAAGTCTCATTAACAGACATTTAAGGAGTGAGTGTAAAAATGGAACTGGACTTTTTCTGGCTTGCTGTAGGGCTCGCCGCAGCCGCCTACTTTATCGGGGACGGGTTGAAAAATTTTAAAAATCCCGGCTCGAAAAGCATGATGGATTACATATCTGATTATGATCAAAAAGAACTTATTCACGAAAAATATATTCATCATACGCTTGGCATTGATAAGAAGGATGCACAGTCCCTGATAACGGAGCATAAGGATATCCCGCACATCGTAATTAATAACACCGTCTATTACCCGAAAAAGCGGTTACTCGATTGGGTGGAGAAGATCGACGGGTAAAGAACGGTTTTGGACAAACGCCCAATTTTCACATAAGAATCTGTAACTTCAACAAAGTCAGGTGAAAAACAAAATACGGAGCATGAGTGTTTTTACATCATGCTCCGCTTTTTATGGAATAACCCGAGAGATTTTCCTTACGTAATATGCTGCTTGTTCTGCATAAATTAATTATCATTAGTTTGTATTTGGCTTTCGAAAATATACTTTACCATTCTGAAATTATATCCCCAGTCATCGTAGGCTTTTTCCATTTGTTTATGCTCTGCTTCTGAAGTTAACGTTATTTCTTTTAAATAATCGAAAGCTTCCATCTGCTGATCGACCGCATATTCCTGCATTGCATAGTTGTCTTCCCAGTCTTTTTCTGCCTGCGCTTTAATCTCGGCTTCGGCCTCGCTGTCGGAAATTGATGCAATAACATTCGCAAAGGTGACCCCGTCCCCGATATTATTTTCTTCTTCCCGGACTACTTCAGAGGAGGGAGCAGATTCCTCTTCCGACGGTTCTTCGTTATTAGCACCGCCTTCAGACTGTGAAGCGATAGTTTTTTCCAGTTCCTCTTTTTCAAGTTTCATATTCTCCAGTTCCTCCAGAGTATCCTCCAGCTGCATCTCGAGCTGCTCTATTTCCTCGAGCAGACTCTCGACTTCTGATGTCTCGTTCTGATCTTCTGCATTTCCTTCTTCTGTACAGCCAATGACAAAAAGTAAAGAGAACCCCAGCATAGGAACTGCCCATGTTTTCATAAAACCCTCCACTCTTTAAATAAGAGAATTTATTACTTTAAGTGTAATAGAAGAAGGATAAATAGACAATTAAATAATCGAATATTCTGTTTAATATTTTTGGCTCTTTTAAAGCTCCGTGTTGATAGAAGAGTGCATGCGGCGCTTTTCACCTTTCTCCGCGGGCGTCTCGAAAAATCACCTCGCCACTCGTCATTTAAACAGAAAACTTTGTTCATACAAGCAGACCGCTATTCACTGTAAAGGATGGAGAAAACGAAACGGAAACCGGCGGAGATCAGTGGAAGAAGGAGTTTGTATGATCCCGCAGAGCGTGCGCGTCAGCCGGAAATCTCCTCCGGCCGGCATCAACCACATCTATATTTTTAGAAGTATCAGAGCTGCAGGTTATTCTGTCTTTTTTATGGTTGTAATTGTAAGAATGTTATGAAAATATTAAGAAAGGGCTGAAGCGTTATTGAGCTGCTTTAAGGCCCAGTTTTCAAGGAAGATAAAAAGGAGGAGCTGTATGTCAGATAAAGTTGTGAAAGTATCTGTTGAAAATTATGTCGGCACAATAACCTTGAACCGGCCGGAAGCAGGAAATGCCATCAATCTGCAGCTGGCACAGGAACTAATGGAGGCAGCCATTTTTTGTTCGGAAAATGAGGAAATACGGGCAGTCGTGCTGACCGGGGTGGGAAATAAATTTTCCGTCGGCGGAGATTTAAAAAGCTTTGCCGAAAAAGGGGAGGGAATCGGCTCTCATCTCAAGTTTGTCACCGCAAGTCTGCATCAGGCAATTTCTCATTTAGCCGGAATGAATAAGCCGTGCATCGGAGCTGTTAACGGCACCGCAGCGGGCGGCGGCATGAGCCTCGCGTGTGCCTGTGATCTTGTATATGCCTCCGATCATGCAAAGTTTGTGACGGCTTATAACCAGATAGGTTTATCACCGGACGGTTCCGGGAGCTATTTTCTTCCACGCCTTGTCGGAGTAAGGCGGGCCATGGAATTGTTATATACGAACCGTGTCCTGGACGCCAAAGAAGCAGAAGCGTGGGGGCTTATCAACCGTGCAGTTCCCCAGGAGGACCTTATGTCCACAGTTCTGGATCTGGCTGAAAAACTGGCGGAAGGACCAGTAAATGCTTACGGTGCAACCAAAAAGCTGCTGTACCATTCGCTTCAGGAATCGCTTGAAACCCAGATGAGTAAAGAATCGTTATCTCTTGCCGAGAGAGCAGGAAGCAGTGAAGGTAAAGAAGGAATTTCTGCTTTTCTGGAGAAGCGGCAAGCAGACTACATTCAAAAATAGTCAACTGGAAATAATCATGCTTATAAATAGAGGAGGGACCGTTCTTGGCCAATTTTCAGGAACTGCTGGAAGGAATTTTTATGTGCGGGCAGGATGA
>REBZ01000101.1 GCA_007692495.1 Alkalicoccus sp. | reverse complement strand
GGGCAGAGACGCCTGCGGAAAAAGAAAGCGGGAAGATCCTCCCGGACGGAAGGACAGCCGCATGCTTTCTCCGCGGCAAACGAAGAAAAAAGAGCCGCAGGCAACCTTCTAAAACAACATGGAGCTTTAACAAAGCCTAAATGAAAAGTGTATCTTGAAGATGAAACTTGGCTTCACTAACAGCCTGTAGAAACAAGGGCTTAAAAAAATGATTTAAAACTGCAGAATTACTGGATTTGAGCCGGACTGTTTAACTAAATCGTAAGGTTCTGTTATCCTTCACGTAAGGGCACCGTACGCCGGAAATTGTAATAACTGCCGGCCCAGTAAAATTAAAGGAAAGACGCATAATGTATAGAATAAAGAACATGAGTTGATTTTAAACACCGGTTTTATAATAACTGTAATGTTTTCAGAGTTCCTACAGTTATCTGAAGCAAATTTTCCTGCAGTAATTAACAAATGAACTTAAAAAAAGCTTAAACGATGGAGCAGTGCGTGCCGGCTCTGCAGGGTCAATATACTTAAGCACGCACCTAAAACGTAATTTATCACGAGAACACGTTTTAAATTATCTTTACCCCTTGAAAAATAAGCTGATTTCGTCAACAATAGAGGATAAGATAATTTAACACATAAAAGCGATAAAGAAAGCAGAGGTAGATAGTAATGCGATTTTTAACAGCAGGTGAATCCCACGGGCCGCAGTTGACGGCTATTATTGAAGGAGTTCCGTCCCAGCTTCCACTTACGGCTGAAGATATTAATGAGCATCTGGCCAGAAGACAGAAAGGTTACGGACGGGGAAGGCGAATGCAGATCGAAAAAGATCAGGTGCAGATATTAAGCGGTGTGCGTCACGGTAAAACGACAGGTGCGCCTATTACACTTGCTGTTGAGAATAAAGACTGGACTCACTGGACAAAAATCATGGGAGCAGAGCCGATCAGTGAAGAGGAGGCTCAGGAGGTAAAGCGAAAAATCACCCGGCCGCGTCCCGGGCATGCAGATCTTAACGGCGCTGTGAAATACCGGCACCGTGACATGAGAAACGTTCTGGAAAGGTCCAGCGCGCGAGAAACTACAGTGAGGGTTGCGGTCGGAGCTCTTGCTCAGGTTATCCTCAGGCAGTTCGGTATTAATATGACGGGACACGTTCTGGAAATAGGAAACATCCGTGCAGACAGAAAAGAATTCTCTTCAGTGGAAGATCTTAAAAAAGTAACGGAAGCTTCTGAAGTGCGATGCTCTGATGAGGAAGCAGGAGAAAAAATGAAGGAAGCAATTGACGATGCGAAGAAAAATGGAGATTCCATCGGGGGAATTGTTGAGGTCATTGCAGAAAATGTCCCAATCGGTCTAGGTTCCTTTGCGCACTATGACAGAAAACTGGACGGAAAAATTGCCCAGTCTGTCATGAGCATCAATGCTTTTAAAGGAATCGAAATAGGTCTTGGTTTTGAAGCGGCCCGAATGCTCGGGAGTAATGTTCACGATGAAATAACCTATGATGAAAAAAGAGGTTTTTATAGAAAGTCCAATCGTCTCGGTGGTTTTGAAGGCGGTATGACAAACGGAATGCCGGTCGTCGTCCATGGAGCAATGAAGCCTATCCCTACGCTCTATAAACCTCTGCAAAGTGTGGATATTGATTCCAAAGAACCTTTCACTGCTTCCATAGAGAGGTCAGACAGCTGTGCAGTGCCTGCAGCCGCAGTTGTGTGTGAAGCGGCAGTAGCATGGGAGCTGGCAGATGCCTTCCTGGAAAAATTCGGTTCAGATACGATGGACGATATTCATGCTGCCTACAACCATTATCAGGAGGAAGCGAGGAATTTTTAAAATGAACGAGAGCCTTCTTATTCACAGTGCCTCGCATTCCTATCCGGTATGGATAGAAGATGGTGTCCGGTATCATACCGCGGAACTAGTGAAAAAAGCCGTTCCAGACTATACGAAGGTTTTTATTATAGCCGATGAAAAAGTTGGGAAGCTTTATATTGAGGATATACTTTCTTCATTTCCCGAAAAAAGCAGGCCGGATTACACACTGCTTCCTTCAGGAGAGATGTCCAAATCATTCGCAGAGTATGAACGCCTGATAACAGAGTGTCTTCATCAGGGGCTGGATCGAAAATCAGTTATTCTCGCTTTGGGCGGGGGAGTCACCGGTGATATTGCAGGATTTACGGCCGCCACATATATGCGCGGTATACCGTTTATTCAGATTCCCACAACTCTTCTTGCTCATGACAGCAGTGTAGGTGGAAAGACAGGGATCAACCATCCCGGGGCAAAAAATATGGTCGGTGCTTTCCACGCTCCGCATGGAGTGATATATGACCCGGAAATGCTTAACTCTCTTCCGCCGGAGGAGTGGCGCTCCGGTTATGCGGAAGTTATAAAGCATGCGCTGATTTCTGATAAAGACTTCTTAAACTGGCTGATAGAAAATGTACGGGATCTTTCGCTTCTGGAAGGAAAACGTCTGAAAGAGCTTCTGAAAAGATCGATTCAAGTAAAAGCAGAGGTGGTTCAGAAAGATGAGCGGGAGAGCGGCATAAGAGCTTATTTGAATTTCGGCCACACGCTCGGTCATGCGCTCGAGTCCTATGCCGGATATGGAAAGCTCACGCACGGGGAAGCAGTCGCCTCCGGTATGGTCTTCGCTATGAGGCTCAGTTCTGCGGAACTGAACGCCGTACTTCCTGAAAAACAGCTCCGTGAATATATGGAGAGTCTCGGATACAGGCTGGACCTCGAAAAAGAGGCTGAAGCCGAAAAATTGATACAATTAATGAAAAAAGACAAAAAAACATCCGGTGGCAGGATTAATTTTGTGCTGCTTGAAAAAGTCGGCCGGCCTGTTTTGAAGAAGACATCGGAAAAAACAATGCTGCTTCTGCTGGAAAACGAGGTGACAGAATGATAAGGGGAATACGGGGAGCAACAACCGTAGCAGGAGATAATGAAGCCGAAATTTTGAAAGCAACAGAAGAACTGATGCGTAAAATTGAAGAGCAGAATGGTCTCTTACCGGAGCACATCTCTCACGTAATGATAACGGTAACCGATGATCTGACAGCCACTTTTCCAGCCAGGTCGCTGAGGGATATGCCGGGCTATCAATTCGTACCGGTAATGTGTGCGAGGGAAATACCTGTTCCGGGAAGCCTGCCATTTTGTATCAGATTAATGGTGACAGCAGAAACGGACAGGGGACAAAAAGAAGTTACCCATATTTATTTAAACGAAGCTGAAAAGCTCCGTCCGGATCTTTCCTTGACAAAAGGGAACAGACAGCGTTAGTATAGTCGCTAATAGTTAGTTTAGCAGAGCAGAGAGAAGCAGAGGCAGAGCAGAGAGAAGATGAGCTGAGACCACAACGTACGTCTACGTCCGCCCGGATTGGATTTTTCATTTCAGAAAAATCTTCTTAAGGGTATCTCCATCTTTACTCCCCCTCTTAAAATGCTTCATCTCCAGACTGGATGAGGTGAATACATGATTTCCATAACCGAACAGGAATTTATAAAACAGGCTGTAAACAGCACGACTATACCAGTTACTACTACAGTAGTGGCAGATACCAAAACCCCTATACAATTATTTCAACTATTTGACGAAGAAGCTTCTTTTTTATTGGAAAGCAGGGACCCTCTCTCTTCCTGGTCCAGTTATTCATTTATCGGGCTGAATCCAATGCAGTTTTTAAAGGATTCAGAAACAGGATTTTCTTCCTACGACGTAGCAGGCAGAGAGCTGTGGCAGGAAGATAGCCTTCAGGCTGCGTGGGAGCGTATAATGGAGGATTTTAACGTATCGGAAAACCTCCCTGATCTTCCTTTTCCCGGCGGAGCGGTAGGCTATCTTGGTTTTGAAGGTTTCCGGTTTTATGAACCGAGAACTGCAGGTCTGGAAAGCAGCACGAACGATGTGTATTTCATGTTCTGCGAAACGGTTCTTGCCTACCATCATGAAAAAGAAGAGCTTACGCTGATGCATTTTCAAAACACCGAAGATGGTGGTGCCGCTTCCTATCACAAGGCAGTAAAGAAGATCCAGACCCTCCTCGATAAAATTGACAGAGGTTCAGAAAGAACACTGCCCGCTGTCCCGGTGGAAGAAGCTCTGTATGAAGATATCTTCAGTGGTGTTTCCTCAAATTATACTAAAGAAGGTTACGAAGCAGACGTAAAGAAAATCAAGGAATATATTGCAGCCGGTGATGTATTTCAGACGGTGCTCTCCCAGAGGTTCGAAGTTCCGGTACGGTCAAGCGGCCTGGATCTTTACAGAGTGTTAAGAAAAATTAATCCGAGCCCGTATTTGTATTATATCCGTTTTCCGGAGCAGGAAGTTATCGGAAGTTCACCGGAACGGCTTGTAAAAGTGGACAAGAGCCGCGGCCTGGAAATTCATCCGATTGCCGGCACGAGAAAAAGGGGCAGAAACAGAGAAGAAGATGAGGAACTTGCTGCTGAACTTGCTGCTGATGAGAAAGAAAAAGCAGAACACTTAATGCTGGTGGATCTGGCCCGTAACGATCTGGGAAGGATAAGCGAATACGGCAGCATCCGTGTACACGATATGATGCATATATCTTATTTTTCCCACGTCATGCATTTGACAACAAAAGTGACCGGCCGCCTGAAAGAATCGATTCACCCCTTTGAAGCACTTTTATCCACTCACCCTGCCGGCACAGTGTCCGGAGCTCCAAAAGTCAGAGCAGTGGAAATCATTCAGGAGCTTGAAAAGCAGCCGCGCGGTGTATACGCCGGAGCAGTAGCTTATTACGGTTTTAACAAAGCGATGGATTCATGCATCGCTATCCGTACTATTGTTCTCAAGGATGAGACTGCTTACGTTCAGGCAGGAGCAGGAATTGTTCAGGATTCTATCCCTGAAATGGAGTGGGAAGAGACGAGAAACAAGGCAAAAGCCTTAATATACGCCATTAAACTGGCAGAGCAGAGAATAGCTAAAGAGGAGGTCATTGAAAATGACACTAGAAAAGGTCTTGTCGGGGAACCGTCTGACCGCAGCTGAGTCGAGGGAAATTGTAATGCAGATGATGGAAGGCAGAATGAGCAGAGAAGAAATGGCAGCTGTCCTTTCCGTTATGGCATACAGAGGAGAAACATCAGAGGAAATAACAGGTTTTGCCCAGGGGATGATCGCTAAAGCAAAAAATGTATCTCTGCCTTTCGAAGTACTGGATACGTGTGGAACCGGAGGGGATGCTTCTGGAACGTACAACATCTCCACGGCTTCGGCCATTCTTCTGAGTTCTTTGGGAGTTAAAGTAGCTAAACACGGAAACCGCAGCGTTTCCTCGAAAACCGGCAGCGCAGATGTACTGGAAGAGCTTGGTGTTCCTTTTCAGAACAGTGAAAAGGAAGCAGCCTTAAGTCTGCAGGATCATTCACTCACTTTTTTTTATGCGCCGGTCTATCATGAAGCTATGAAAAATGTGGCTCCTGTCAGAAAAGCACTGAAACAGAAGACGATCTTTAATCTTCTGGGACCTTTAACCAATCCTGCTCAGGCTTCACACCGGGTTATAGGTGTCTACAGCCTTAATGCCGCCCGAAAGATGGCTGAAGCGTCTATGGAGCTTCCGATAGACCGCGCTCTTTTTGTTGCCGGTGAAGATGGAATGGATGAATTTACTGTACAGGGCAAAACGTTTGTTGTAGAAAAGAACGGAAGAAATATAATCGAGTATGAATACACTCCGGAGGATGCCGGCCTTTCCAGACACTCCATTGATGAAGCGGTAGTAAATACACCGTCAGAGAGTGCGGCACTTATTAAACGGATATTCCAGAAAGAAGCACCGGGAGCAGCTGTGGATCTCCTGCTTCTGAACGCAGGTGCAGCTTTATATACTGCTGGAAAAACCAACTCCATTAAAGAAGGTGCAGCCGCTGCTGAAAATGCTCTTGGTCAAACGGTCCTCGCTCATTTGGCAGCGATGCAGAGAGAAGGGGCTAATGTAGGATGACTATACTCAATACTATTACTGCCAGAAAGAAAGAAGAAATACCAGCAATTCAGGTACCTGCTGAAAGACTTGTAAGCACCCCCAGGAAATCTCTTTACCGATCATTGAAACAATCTGCATGGCCGCTTGGAATTATTGCTGAAGTGAAAAAAGCTTCACCATCGAGAGGTGTTTTGACAGAAAATTTCCATCCGGTGGAAACAGCCCTGCAGTATGAAGCTTTTCATGCTGCAGGCATCTCTGTTTTAACAGACAAAGATTTTTTTCAGGGAAAAGCGGACTATTTAACACAAATTAAAGAGCAGGTTAATGTGCCGGTTCTGCGGAAAGATTTTATTATAGATGAAGTCCAGGTCCGTGAATCAGAAAAAATCGGGGCGGACGCAGTACTGTTGATCGCTGCTATACTCGATGGAACACAGCTGAAGGAGCTTTACGGCCAGGCGGTTGAACTTGGGATGGAAGTTCTTGTGGAAGTGCATAATGAAGAAGAAATCGAAAAGGTTTTCAGGCATTTCTCCCCGGAACTTATCGGCATAAATAACCGTGATCTTAATACCTTTGAAACGGACTTGAAGACAACGTCCAGGCTGAAGCCGTACCTTCCTGAAGGTACGCTGCTTGTAAGTGAGAGCGGTGTTCACACAAAAGAGGACGTCGATTATCTTCGGAAAGCAGGTGCCGAAGGACTGCTTGTTGGAGAAGGTTTTATGAAAAGCACGAATAAAAAGCAGTTTCTGGAATCTCTTTTCGGAGGTGCTTATGGCACTGATTAAATTCTGCGGCACACGTTCAGAAGAAGATTATAAAGCCGCTCTGCGTTCAAAAGCCGATTTTATCGGCTTTATCTTTGCGGATAGTAAAAGAAAGGTCTCTGCCTCTCAAGTGAAATCATGGAAAACATCCAATGCCCCAGGGAGTAAAAAACTCATTGGTGTATTTGTAAACGAATCTCCGGAAATTATAAAGAAAACAGCACTGCAGGCCGGAATTGATAGTATACAGCTGCATGGATCCGAAACGCCTGACGAGGTAAAAAATCTCAAAGAAGAAACTTCACTCACTATTTTTAAAACGATTCATCACAGCAGTGAAGCGTTGGAGCAGATGAGATTGTTTGAAGGTTTTGTCGACGGGTACGTTATCGATACAAAAACACCGGCCGGATGGGGTGGAACAGGGACATCCTTCGACTGGGAAGCAGTACCTGCCTATACGAAGGAAGCGGCTGAACAAAATGTATTCTGTCTTATAGCGGGGGGCATCACTCCGGATAATATAAAAGATCTTCTCGCTTTTGAACCGCACGGTATAGATGTTTCTTCAGGTATAGAAACGGACGAACGAAATGATGAAAGGAAGATGATGATCATGTCAGAAGCTGCAAAAAAAAGCTACCAGGCACCTGACGCTCTCGGCAGATATGGCTCATTTGGAGGGAAATACGTTCCGGAAACTTTAATGTACGCTCTCGAAGAGCTGGAAGAGGCTTATAAAAGCATCAAAGAGGATGAACAGTTCCATAATGATCTTTGGAAAGAACTAAGTGAATATTCCGGACGGCCTACAGCGGTTACCTACGCTGAAAGACTTACAGAACATTTCGGTGGAGCACAGATATATTTAAAGCGGGAGGATTTAAACCATACCGGAGCCCATAAAATTAATAATGCTCTTGGTCAGGCGCTTCTTGCAAAGAAAATGGGTAAGAATCAAATTGTAGCAGAAACCGGTGCCGGTCAGCATGGTGTTGCTTCCGCTACTGTAGCAGCGAGATTCGGAATGAGCTGTAAAGTTTTTATGGGAGCAGAAGATATGAAGCGACAGGAGCTGAATGTGTTTCGTATGCGGCTTCTTGGAGCGGAAGTAATTGAAGTGACCTCCGGAGGAAAGACGCTGAAAGATGCAACGAACGAAGCGATACGTCACTGGGTGGCAAACGTTGAAGATACTTTTTATTTGATCGGCAGTGTAGTGGGGCCGCATCCCTACCCAATGATCGTAAGAGACTTTCAAAGTGTGATTGGTGCAGAGAGCAGGCGACAGCTGCTGGAACGGACAGGAAAGCTCCCGGATGAAGTTGTGGCCTGCGTCGGAGGCGGAAGTAATGCTATCGGCATGTTTTATCCTTTTCTTGAGGATGAGAAAGTGAAACTGACCGGTGTTGAAGCTGCAGGTAAGGGAGTGGAAACTTCGCTGCACGCAGCTACTTTGTCGAAAGGCAGGAAAGGGGTGCTGCACGGTTCCCTCTCCTACCTGCTTCAGGATGAAGATGGAAATATTATCGAACCATATTCAATATCGGCAGGGCTGGACTATCCCGGAATAGGTCCGGAACATGCTCATCTTCACGAAACAAAACGCGTGAACTACGTGCCGGCCACTGACAGTGAAGCCATGGCAGCTCTGCAGACACTTTGTGAGCTGGAGGGAATACTTCCTGCCGTGGAAACAGCCCACGCTCTGGCACATGTGGAGAAAGCCGCTCCGAAAATGAATAAAGAAGAAATTATTCTCGTCTGCCTCTCCGGACGGGGAGATAAAGATGTCCAAACTATTCAGAACGTACTGGAGGAGAACGAATGAACCGTCTGGCAGAGAAAACGTTCAAGCAGGCCGAAAAAAGATTTGTCCCATATATTATGAGCAGTCACCCGACTTATGAAGCGTCTATTGACATTGCCCTTGCGCTGGAGGAAGCTGGTGTCAGTGCTATAGAATGGGGGGTCCCTTTCAGCGACCCGCTGGCTGACGGTCCTGTAATTCAGGAGGCAGGCGATGAGGCCCGTAAAGAAGGGGGAAGTCTCCGACAGGCACTCCAAGGTGCTTCGGAAGCGAGAAAAAGAGGTCTTACTGTCCCACTTGTCCTCTTTACTTATATTAATCCTGTTTTATCGTTCGGGTTTAAAGAAGTGCTCGAAAAAATGAAAAGTGCGGGAATGGACGGTATACTGATCCCGGATCTACCTTTTGAAGAAAGCGATGAACTGAGGGAGTTATGTCATGAATATGGCATATCTTTAATATCGCTTGTGGCTCCGAGTTCCGGTACCCGTATGGAAAAAATCAGCCGGCTGGGAGATGGGTTTATTTATTATGTTACTTCTCTGGGAGTTACAGGAGCCAGAGAGAATTTTGCCGAAAAGCTGGAAGAAACAATTAAGGAACTGAAAAAGACAGCGGAAGTTCCTGTCCTTGCCGGATTTGGTATATCTAAAAAAGAGCATGTACGCTTTTTTCAGGAAATTGCTGACGGGGCCATTGTAGGAAGTGCACTGGTCAAGTTTATTTCTGAAAGATCAGAGGAGCTCCGCAGCAGTACGCGGAAGGAAGCTGCACTTGAAGAAATCCGCAGCTTTATAGCAGAGCTTAATTCATAGCAGAAAGGGTGCAGTCAGTTTGAAGATTAAACAGTCGATGGCCGGGCTTATCCCATATCAGCCGGGAAAGCCAATGGAAGAAGTAAAACGGGAGCTGGGGCTGGAGCGTGTCGTGAAACTCGCATCTAATGAAAACCCTTATGGAGCTTCACCTCAGGCACTGGCAGCAGTAAACGAGGCACTGGAGAATATTGCGGTGTATCCGGATGGCTATGCAAGAGTGCTTCGCGAGAAAGTGGCTCAGCAGCAGGAAGTAGGGGAAAAGCAGCTTCTATTTGGTAATGGATCAGACGAAGTTATCCTCATCCTCTGCCGCGCTCTCTTAAATCCCGGAGATAATATAGTAACAGCTGTTCCAACTTTTCCACAATACAAGCATAACGCAGTCATAGAAGGGGCGGAAGTAAAAGAAGTTCCTCTTGAAGCAGGTGTGCACAATCTCGACAGCATGGCAGACGCTGTTAACAGCAGAACTAAAATGGTTTTCGTTTGCAACCCGAATAACCCTTCAGGTACCTATGTAAATCATAAGAAATTCAGTGATTTTATGAAAAAAATTCCGGAAGACGTCCTTGTCGTCAGTGATGAAGCGTACTATGAATACGTTACAGCACAGGATTTTCCTGATACAAAATCATTTATGAAACAGTACAGCAATCTGCTTATTTTAAGAACTTTTTCGAAAGCATACGGACTTGCCTCCCTGAGGATTGGATACGGTATTGGCCGTGAAGAGCTGATTCAGGCAGTGGAACCAGGCAGAGAACCTTTCAATACTAACAGTGCTGCCCAGGCTGCAGCTGCGGCCTCTCTGGAAGACGAAGAATTCTTAAACAACTGTACAGATAAAAATGCAGAGGAAATGAAAAAATTCGAATCATTCTGTGAGGAAAACGGATTTTCTTATTATCCTTCAGAAGCGAATTTTATTTTGATGAGTGTAGACAGGCCCGGTGGTGAAGTGTATGAAAAGCTTCTACATGCCGGCTTCATTGTACGAAATGGAGAGGCCCTCGGATTTCCTGATCATGTCCGGATTACTCTTGGGACCCCCCGTCAAAATGAAGCTATACGCACGGAACTGCTGAACTGGCTTAAGTAGGAGGGGCATTGTGAAGAAAACGATATTTATTATAGGCCTTGGCCTGATCGGGGGTTCACTTGCTCTTGCAGTAAAAGAGACCTATCCAGGTGCCGTTTTACGCGGTTATGATGTTAACAGCCGGGCTTCCAGACTTGCTGACAGTCTGCAGGTTATTGATTACGCAGTTTCTTCCATTGAGGAAGGTGTTAAAGATGCAGACATAATTATTCTGTCAGCTCCTGTCGAAAGTTCCTTATCTGTTCTGGAAAGCTTGAAAAATATGGAACTCAAAGAAGGCGCAGTTGTAACAGATGTAGGGAGTACGAAGGTGTCCATTGTGAAAAAGGGAAGAGAACTGCAGGAAAAGGGAGTGACCTTTATTGGTGGTCACCCGATGGCAGGCTCTCATAAAACCGGTGTCGAAGCTTCAAGAAGCCATTTGTTTGAAAATGCTTTTTATATTCTGACACCGGATAAAGATACTCCGGCCTCCCGGTTAATTCAGCTTCAGAACCTGCTGAAAGGGACGAAAGCCCGGTTTATACAGATGGACGCAGAAACCCATGACAGGTACGCAGGAATGATCAGTCATCTTCCGCATATTATTGCTGCTGCACTTGTGCATCAGCTGGAAAAAGCAGGTGAGAAAGATCCTTTCGTGCATCAGCTGGCAGCGGGAGGTTTCCGGGACATTACCCGTATAGCCTCAGCTTCTCCCACAATGTGGAGAGATATTCTTATCCATAACAGAGGACCGCTGCTGGAAATGATAGGCGAATGGAAAGACCGGATGGAGGAAGTTGAAACGATGGTGGAAGAAGCGGATACCGAAGAAATTTTTAATTTTTTCGAAGAAGCAAAAGCTGCCAGAGACCGTCTTCCATCGAAGAAGAAAGGGGCTATGCTTCCTTTTTATGATTTGTTTGTAGATATTCCTGACCATCCCGGGGTAATTTCCGATGTAACAGCGATACTGGCCGGGCAGGCAATCAGCATTACAAATATCCGGATTATTGAAGCGAGAGAAGGAATAATGGGTGTACTCCGGCTCAGCTTCCGTTCGGAGGAAGATCTGGCAACAGCTAAAAAACTGCTTGAAGAGCATATGTATGAAACATATGAATCTCCGTAATCTAAAGGAGTGGGAAAATGCATAAAACAATTGACGCGGCTTTAAAGCCCCTCCAGGGATCAGTAACCATTCCCGGTGATAAATCGATCAGTCACAGAGCTGTTTTGTTTGCGGCGATCGCAGAAGGACCTTCTGTTATTAAAGGTTTTTTAAACGGACAGGACTGCCTGAGTACAATCAGCTGTATGAGAAAACTGGGAGTGAAAATTGAGGAGGACGGGGAAGTACTCCGCATCGAGGGAAAAGGACTGCTTGGTCTGAACGAACCTGCAGAAATACTGGATGCCGGAAATTCAGGAACGACTGTCCGCCTGCTTTCGGGTATTCTGGCTGGTCAGCCGTTTTCTTCTGTGATGACAGGAGATGAGTCCATTGGGAGAAGACCGATGAGACGGGTGACAGGTCCTTTAAAGATGATGAATGCATCTATAGATGGCAGAGATTACGCCAATTATACTCCTCTCTGTCTGCGGGGCGGGTCTCTTCAGGGGGTTCACTACGTCTCTCCTGTTGCAAGTGCCCAAGTGAAGTCTGCCATTCTTCTTGCGGGACTGTACGCTCAGGGAGTAACACGAGTAACAGAACCTCATAAGTCGAGAGATCACACAGAGCGGATGCTTGAAACGTTTGGAGTGAAGGTGGAGACGGATGAAGTTTCCGCAGCAGTAACCGGGGGACAGAAGCTGACAGGCTCTGAGGTGCATGTTCCGGGAGACGTATCGTCCGCAGTATTTATGCTGGCGGCAGGCGCACTCGTCCCAGGCAGCGAAATCACTGTGAAAAATGTGGGCATGAACCCGACGCGTACAGGTGCTGTAGATGTTTTGAAGCGGATGAACGCAGAGATGCACGTCCATTCTGAACGCATGCTCGGCGGGGAGCCGGTAGCAGATATTACTATTAAATCTGGTTCCCTGCAGTCAGTTACAATCAGCGGCGGGGAGATTCCCAGGCTTATTGATGAAATTCCGGTTCTCGCTCTGCTCGCTACGCAGGCGGAAGGCACAACCGTCATAAAAGATGCTGCTGAATTAAAAGTAAAAGAAACAAACAGAATTGATACAGTTGTCAACCAGCTGAATGAGCTTGGGGCGGACTGTGAGGCGACGGATGATGGAATGATTATACACGGACCTTCCCCATTGAAAGGCGGGAAAGTAGAAAGTTATCACGATCACCGTATCGGCATGACTATGTCTCTTGCAGGTTTAATCGCTTCGGATAAAGTGCATGTTAAAGACACAGAAGCTATAGCTGTCTCCTACCCCGGGTTTTATAAAGATTTGGAAAAACTCATGAATTAGAAATGTATTAAAGGTGCCGGTATAAGCAGGGCACCTTTTTTAATTGAATTTACTAAGGAGCTCTGTTAGAGTTTGTGGTTGACAATTTTGATGTTTCGGCATTGATAAGTAATATATCTTATGTGCAGCATCTTTTAATACAGCAGTATTGATAACGAAAGGGGTCGTGTATTATGAACGAAAAACTCCAGGAAGCTATTAAGCAGATTGAATCCGGATATCACGAAAAAGGGCTTGAACAGATTCAAAAAATGATTAAAGAAGCTGATGACGAAACGAAAAGAACTATTGCAGAACTGTATTATGAACTGGGACTCGTAGATAAAGCGCTGGAACTGTCAGAAGAGCTTATGTTCCGGTACCCCGACCACGGGGAGCTCTTTGCTTTTGCTTCAGAATGCTATATTGAGCTCGGTAAAGAAGAAGAGGCTCTCGACATGTTGAATGAAATTAAAAAAGATGACCCGGCTTTCCTGCAGGCCCAGCTGCTGCTTGCAGATCTTTATGAAAGTCAGGGACTGGAGGAAGTGGCCGAGACAAAACTGATTCAGGCATTGGAGATCATGCCAGAAGAAAGCGTTCTTCAGCTTGGACTGGCTGAATTTTATTTGAACCGGGGAGATTATCAGCAGGCGGCAGGCTATTACAAAAAAGCACTGAATTCCGGAAAACTGCCGGACGACCTCCCTGTGGACCCTCACGTGCGCCTTGCAGAAGCCTACAGTGCAGGGGGGCAGTTTGAAGAAGCTATGGAGCACTATAAAGAAGGCCTGAAAAAGGAACAGACGTCCGATGGTCTCTTCGGTCTCGGCTTTACAGCGCTGCAGCTGGAGGACTATGATACGGCAGTCGATGCTTTATCTCTTCTTCTGGAGCAGGACCCTGACTATACCTCAGCCTACGGGAGCCTTGCCAAGGCGTACATGGACATTAAAAAGTGGGAAGAGGCCGGAGAAACGTTGAAAGAAGGAATAAACAGGGATGAATACAACGAAGAACTTTACCTGGAAATGGCAAAACTTCAGCTTTCACGGGGAGAAACCGGCGAAGGCAGGGAATTTTTGAAAAAAGTAATAGCAATGAATCCTTCCAATGTGTCAGCTGTCCAGGAGGCTCTTTACTTTTACGATGAATCAGAAGATTACGAAGAAATGATTGAACTTATACGCTTTCTGGATGATTATAATGAATTCGATCCGATGTACGAGCGTTTTCGTGCCAAAGCGCTTTTTGAAGAAAATGAAATTTCGGCAGCCGCCCAGGCAATGGATGCAGCTCTCACTACACTCACCAGAGATGAAAGACTGCTGGAAGATGCAGCAGCAGTGTATTTAACAAACCGGCAGAAAGAAAAAGCAGTGCCGCTTCTGGAAGAACTTCTGGAATTGGATCCTGACAGAGAAGATATCCGTCTGAGACTGGAGGAACTTAAAAATTCCTGACGAATGTGTAATTCTTTGCAGGAATTTCCCTGAGGGAGTAGAATAGGATAAACAGCGGGTACAAATTTGTTTAAGCGGACCGCATAAGGGAGGAATTCGTAATGAATAGTCCGATCCCCGTCATGGAGAAACGTGATTTTTTGAAATGGTTTCTTGAAAAATACCAGTTAAAACGCCGTGAATGTGCCTGGCTGCTTAACTTTCTCATGAGCGATGATATCCTGATGGAACGCGTTCACTTTGTGGAGCAGGCAGAACACTGTCCAAAAGCTTTGATGATTTCAGCAAACGATGTCGATCAGGTTCCTTTTGCTTTCCACAAAAACCATCATGTAACAATGGATGCCGAAAAGTCGTTTCACGACATCCGCTTAAACAGAAGTGAAGATATTTATATCCAGCTTAATTTCAAAAATAAATATACACTGCCGCAGTATGTAGCGGTGCTGGAAGAAAACCCTTTTCTGCCTGAAAGCAGCGAGGAAGACGTGGTGACTGATCTGCTTGCTGAAATGGTTCTGGATGAAGCGGTGAGGCTTTACCGTATGAAAAATCTGGAAAGCAGAATTGATGAAGCACTTGCGCATAAAGACCGTAGTACATTTTTAGAGCTTTCGAAACAATATTCTGAATTGAAAGCCCTCGACCCGCAGGGCTGATTTTTTTTGCTTACATTTTAATCAGGGGGACACGTATGCTCCCCCTGATTAATCATCGGAAAAGAAGACTCCGGTGCAGCACGGCAGACGAAGATAAATGCGGAGCCCCTTTAAAACACTGAACGTTAACAGAGCTGAAATAAAAGGAGGAAAGCGCTGTGAAATGGACAGGACAGGATACAGTAGTATATGAAAAAGCGAAGGAATACGTGGATACTGCAGTAATACCACTTTTACCGGTCGCCGGAGGAAAAGAACAGCAGGAAAGCGTCTTGATGGGAGAATTCACCCAGTATTTAACAGAGTATCTGGAAAAACAGTATATGGGAAGGGTCTACCTTCTTCCACCATTTACATATTTGAAGGAAGAGAGTGGAGAAGAAAAAAAGAACCGTCTGACAGCGTGGGCGGCTCATTTTGAAAAACACGGATTTAAGTACTTTTTGTTTGTAACGGCAGATATGCAGTGGAGAAAAATCAATTTGGAGGAAGCCGGGGAACTGGTGTGGATTCCTGCCTTTTCTGTGCATGATATGGAACCAGGGAAAAGGCATCAGGCAATCGAACAGCAGGCACAGCAGATCATACCGCTGATGACACAGCAGTGGACGTAGAAAAACGCTTTCAAGCAATGTTATTCTCATAAAATGATTACCTTTAATTTATTGACATGACTGCATTTGATAGGCTATGATGTTTATGTCTTAGTATGATATTTTTTAAAAATGTGTGTAGTAACGGAAGTGAGGAGGGAAGGTCGTGAGCGAGAAAAAACACCGAGTGTCAAGGCGTCAGTTCCTGACCTATACATTAACGGGTGTAGGCGGGTTCATGGCAGCAGGAATGCTCGCTCCCATGGTTCGAATGGCATTGGATCCAGCACTGGAAGCAGGAGCGGATTCCGATTTTGTTTCTATTGGACTCAGTGAAGATGAACTGTCAGAAGAACCACAGCGTGTGGATTTCACTGTAGAGCTCGACGACGGCTGGTATCAGTCCGAGCAGACGCAGTCCGCATGGGTTTTTAGAAACGGCGACGAAGTGATGGCACTTTCGCCAATCTGTACCCATCTAGGCTGTACAGTAAACTGGGGTACGAACGAAGAAAACCCGGAAGAGTTTTTCTGCCCGTGTCATTTTGGAAGATTCGAGCGTGATGGAACCAACATTCCAGGTACACCGCCTACACGGCCGTTGGACGTGTATGAGGTTGAAGTGCGGGACGGCATGATTTATTTAGGTCAGATCAATCAGCGTGACTAGTTAAGGGGGACCAGAAATGTTACAGAAAGTGTACGACTGGGTGGATGAACGTCTCGATATTACCCCTTTATGGCGCGATATTGCAGACCACGAGGTGCCTGAGCACGTCAATCCGGCCCATCATTTTTCAGCATTTGTTTATTGTTTTGGAGGAATGACATTTTTCGTTGTCGTCATTCAGATTTTGTCCGGTATGTTTCTTACGATGTATTACGTACCAGATATTATTCATGCATATGAATCAGTTTATTACTTACAAAATGAAGTCACCCACGGAATGATCGTCCGCGGTATGCACCACTGGGGTGCCAGTCTGGTTATAGTTATGATGTTTCTTCATACACTGCGTGTCTTCTTTACGGGATCGTATCAGAAGCCGCGCGAACTCAACTGGGTTGTAGGTGTACTGCTTTTCTTTGTAATTCTAGCTCTTGGCTTTACAGGATATCTCCTGCCTTGGGACATGAAAGCATACTTTGCGACGGTAGTAGGACTTGAGATTGCAGAAGCTGCACCATTTGTCGGGGAATTCGCCAGGATTCTTATGGCTGGTGGAGACATTATCGGTGCACAGACACTTGCCCGGTTCTTTGCGATCCATGTGTTCTTCCTTCCAGGTGCACTGCTCGGACTTCTTGGAGCACACTTCTTCATGATCCGTAAGCAGGGTATTTCCGGACCGTTGTAAAAAGTAGATAAGGAGGGGACATTATGCATCGCGGAAAAGGCATGAAGTTTGTCGGAGACTCACGTGTTCCGGCAGAACGCAAGCCAAACATACCTAAAGACTATTCCGAATATCCAGGAAAAACAGAAGCCTTCTGGCCAAACTTCCTGCTCCGGGAGTGGATGGTCGGTGCTGTATTCCTGATTGGTATTCTAGTACTGAGCGTAGCTCACCCGGCACCGCTTGAAACGATAGCGGACCCGACAGAAACCGGATACGTTCCACTTCCGGACTGGTACTTCCTCTTTTTGTACCAGCTTCTAAAGTACGAATTCGCGGCCGGCCCTTACACCGTTATGGGAGCCGTAGTAATTCCGGGCGTCGCTTTTGGTGCTCTTCTTCTCGCACCGTTTCTTGATGGCGGCACAGAACGCCGCGCATACAAGCGCCCGATCGCAAGCGGCCTTATGCTGCTCGGTGTCGTTTCAATCATTTTCCTTACATGGGAATCGGTTGACCAGCACGACTGGGAAGCGGCAGCACAGCAGGGTGCGATTGAAGATGAAGTTGAGGTTGATGAATCGGCGGAAGGTTACGAAATTTACCAGACGCAGGATTCATGTATCGGATGTCACGGTGGGGATATGCAGGGCGGCGCAGCCGGACCTAACGTTTTCCAGAGTGACTATGACACTGAGGAAGTAATCGACTTAATTGAAAATGGTATCGGAGAAATGCCGGGAGGCCAGTTTGAAGGATCGGATGAAGAGCTGGAAACAATGGCAGCTTTCATTGCCAATGACGGACAGGATCCCGATAATGGCGACGGCGGTAACGACGACGGCGAAGATAACGCCGACGAAAATAATGGAGATAATGCCGAAGAAGATGCTGAGGCAGACGAAACAGAAGAAAACAACGAAGAGTAATCAGCAGGGAGCAGGGTGATGTGTGTGTCACCCGCTCCTTTTTCTTATGGAGCTGTAATTCATTCCTGGCCGGAGGCGGTTGCTAATGCGGGAGTATATGTATGCGGTACTCAGAGACCGCAGGTTTTTAATAAGTTTATTTATCGTAAATTTTTTCGGGACCATTTATGGGTATATATGGTATGGTCAGCAGCTGATGCAGACACCGTGGTATTTTATTCCTTTCGTACCGGACAGTCCTACAGCAAGTCTTTTTTTTACGATAGTACTTGGGTTTTATATTGCGGGCAGAAGATTCCCGCTGATGGAAGCTTTTGCAGCGGTTACGCTCATTAAATACGGCCTGTGGGCTGTCGTGATGAATCTTGCTGCAGGAGCCGCCGGGACAGAGCTTAATTATCTTCACTGGATGCTCGTTTTTTCCCACGGAGGCATGGCGGTTCAGGCTTTTCTGTACATGTCTTTTTACCGTATAAAAAACTGGCATCTTGTTGTAGTCGCCCTGTGGACTATTCATAACGATATGATCGATTATTTATTCGGCATGCATCCATGGGTTTCGAGAGATCTGTTGCCCTACATTGGAGAAATTGGGTATTTCACTTTCTGGCTCAGTGTTTTTTCAATTGCGTCGGTATGGTACTACAGTGTACGGAAAAAAACATATCCGGACGCCGGAAAACAATTTCTTTGACAGAAGAAGTTAAGAAACATAAAATAATATTAGATAAAAATTATTATAAGGAGGCAGGGTAATGTTCGGATCAATGACAGCATTTTTAATTTATTTCGCTGTGCTTCTCATTATCCCGATGTGGGCGAGCGGAAGAGTTAAAGCTACTTACAAAAAATATTCTAAAGTCCCGGCTTCCTCTGGTATGACCGGAGCTGAAGTTGCAAGAAAAATACTGGATGAGAACGGGCTTTATAATGTATCGATCGAGCCGGTTAAAGGTCAGCTTACTGACCATTACGATCCACGCAGTAAAGTAGTTCGTCTTTCGAAGGATAATTATTATGGTGATTCGGTGGCCGGTGCTGCAGTAGCAGCACACGAGGTAGGCCACGCTATACAGGATGCAGAAGAGTATGCTTTCCTGCGGTTTAGAAGCTCACTTGTTCCAGTAGCAAGTTTTGGTTCCAACGCTTCTATTTTTCTTATTATCGGAGGCATGCTGCTGACTATGTCTGAGCTCATGCTTGCAGGTATTGTACTCATGTCATTTGCAGTTCTGTTCCAGCTCATTACGCTCCCTGTGGAATTCAACGCCTCTTCAAGGGCGATGGATCAGGTAGTGTCAGTCGGAGTCATACAGAATGATGAAGAACGGGAAACGAAAAAAGTTCTTAACGCTGCAGCATTAACTTATGTAGCCGCTGCCCTGGTAGCTGTAATTGAACTGGTAAGATTTATTCTCATGTATTTCATGATGAATAACGATTAATTAAAAAAGGTGGTTCTCCGAATATGGAGAACCACCTTTTTTATAGCGTAAGAGCTACATTTCGATTGGTTTTTTATTTTCATCAAGCGTAAAACCCTCCCCCATAACATCCTGGACATCCTGGAGAGTAACAAAAGCATGGGGATCAACTTTTGCTATCAAATTTTTAAGCCGCACCATTTCATTTCTGCCTACGACACAATATAAAACTTCCCGATGCGTTCCTGTAAAAGAACCTCTTCCCTGAAGCAGGGTAGCACCACGGTCCATTTCTATAAGTATTGTTTCTGCGATTTCCGGTGCTTTTTCGGATATTATCATTGCGGCTTTCCCGGAATAGGCCCCCTGCTGCATAAGGTCAATAACTTTTGCTGCCACAAAAACTGCCAGCAGAGTATACATAGCTTCCCGGTAGTTTAAATAAAAGAGTGAAGAAGCGATAACACAGGCGTCGAATACAAACATAGTCCGTCCCATACTCCAGCCGTAGTATTTGAAACCGAGCTTAGCAATAATATCCACTCCGCCGGTGGTTCCCCCGAAGCGGAAGACAATCCCGAGGCCCGTACCGATAAAAACACCGGCAAACAGTGCCGCAAGTGTCATGTCATCCTGAAGCGGCATGTAAACTACCTGGAAAGTTTGAAAAAGCCATAAAAAGACAGAGACAGCCACTGTACCGATAAGAGTATAAATAAAAGCATGCCTGCCGAGTACTCTCCAGCCTATTATAAATAAAGGGATATTGAGCCATAGATTTGAATAGGCGGGATTTAATTCAAAAATAAAGTATAAAATCAGTGTTATACCGGTAAAACCCCCGTCGGCAAGGTTATTTTCCATATTAAAATAAACAAGCCCGAAAGACAGCACAGCCGTACCGAGGAGTATAAAGAAGATATTTTTCGCATGTACGTTTGCTACCATTTTGCGGTCACCTCCAGCCTGCTTAATTATAATCTAAGGAACATTTACCTGCAATGGGATATAAACGTTTGTATTCCCTGCTTTTATCCGCTACGATATGATTGGATATAATATAGGAGGGGTAATTTTGAATATGGAAGGCAAGACGATGGAGGAAATGCAGAAGCAGGTGGATGACTACATATCACAGTTTGAGGAAGGGTACTTCAGTCCTCTGGCTATGACGGCCCGATTAACCGAGGAGCTTGGAGAGCTTGCGAGGGAAGTTAATCATTATTATGGAGAAAAGCCAAAAAAGACTACGGAAGATTCGAAAAGTATGGAGCAGGAAATAGGAGACGTCTTATTTGTGATGATCTGTCTGGCTAATTCCCTCGATATTGAACTTGAAGAATCCTTCGATCTGGTTATGAAAAAATTTCAAACCCGGGACAAAGACCGGTGGACAAAAAAAGAAAAAGGGGAAAATTAACATGATTAGTATAGTTATTGCCGGACCGAGAGGAAACATGGGAAGGGAAGCAGTAAAAATGGTGATGAATGAGGAACACTTCGCTTTAAAAGCGGTAGTGGACCACCGGTACGATGGAATCAGCATGAAAGAGGCAGAAGGGATGGAGGCTCTTGATATTCCTGTGTACAAAGAAATCGACACGTGCTTTATGAAGCATAAGCCCGACGTTTTAATCGATTTAACAAATCCGGAAACGGGAAAAGTACATCTAAGAAAAGCTCTGGAACATGGTGTCCGTCCGGTAATAGGGACAACAGGCTTTACGGAAGATGATATTAAAGAGCTGTCGTCGGCAGCCGAGAAAAAGAAGCTGGGCGCGGTTATTGCCCCGAATTTTGCAATAGGTGCCATTCTGCTCATGAAGCTTTCCCGGATGGCAGCCCGGTATATGGACGATGTGGAAATTATCGAACAGCATCATGACCGTAAACTGGATGCTCCTTCCGGTACGGCGATGAAAACAGCCCAGATGATTTCGGAAGTAAGAAAAGAAAAGCAGCAGGGGCACCCTGAAGAAACAGAAGCATGGGAGCATGCGAGAGGAGCAGAGTATGAAGGCATGCGTGTGCATAGTGTGCGTCTACCCGGTCGTGTAGCCCATCAGGAAGTTATTTTTGGTGGGGAGGGGCAGACTCTAACCCTGCGTCATGATTCTTTAAACCGCACTTCTTTCATGCCAGGGGTGCGTCTTGCTGTGGAGAAAGTGATGGAAACTACCGGACTTGTGTACGGCCTGGATGAATTTATTGATTAAATTAGAAAGAGGATCCAGATCCTAAATGGACCACTGAAGGAGGTTCTGTATGAACATCGCCTGCATCGCACACGATAAGAAAAAAGATGACCTGGTTCAATTTATGACTGCGTACAAGCCTGTACTGGAATCACACAGTCTTTTTGCTACAGGCACCACGGGCACAAAAATTATTGAAGCTACAAACCTCCCTGTTCACCGCTTCCGTTCAGGACCGCTCGGGGGGGATCAGCAGATCGGCTCCATGATTGCAGAAAATAAAATGGATCTCGTGTTTTTTTTCAGGGACCCGCTTACGGCACAGCCGCATGAACCGGATATTAATGCTCTAATACGACTATGCGACGTATACAGTATCCCTCTTGCTACAAACATGGCCTCTGCTGAAATATTAATCGCCGGTCTCTGCAGAGGGGATCTGGAGTGGAGAGGGCTTGTAAAAGGGGAAGGAAGGCCTGA